>NZ_JADEXN010000143.1 GCF_015207075.1 Zarconia navalis LEGE 11467 | reverse complement strand
CATATAGAGTTAGGTCGATCGGGAACTTATCGATAAACGAGTCGTGGAGAGCGATCGCGCCTAAAAGGTGGGGCTTTTGGACGTTTTTCCGATCGGCACTCTACCGAATTCGGTTTTGAAATTTGGCATTGGGCGATCGCATCTTTTCGAAAAAATGCGATCGCGCCAACGGTTCACCCCTAATAGTCGCCTCGGGCATTTTCGCCTCCGACTTTCGTTATCTTGTTCCCTATTTTAGAGTGGATTCTTCAGGAGTGGCGTTTTCAGACACCTCCACATCCTGAGTGACCCGCTCCATTTTGGCACCAAGTTGCTGCATTTTTGCCGTCAGGTTTTCGTAGCCGCGATCGAGATGTTTCAAGTCTTTGATGGTCGTCATGCCATCAGCCGCTAATCCCGCCAAAACTAGGGCTGCCGAGGCTCGTAAATCCGTCGCTAGGACGGGAGCACCGGAAAGCTTCGGCACGCCCCGGACGATGGCGATATTGCCCTTGACGCGAATATCGGCTCCCATGCGCTGTAATTCGGCAACGTGGCGCAGGCGGTTTTCAAACACCGTTTCGGAAATGGTGCTGCTGCCCTCGCTAACGGTGAGCAATGCCATAAACTGCGCTTGCATATCCGTCGGGAAACCCGGATAGGGGAGGGTTTCAATATCGGCAGCCCGGTTTTGTCCCGGCACGATCCGCAGACAATCGGGGGCTTCGACGATCGTTTGGGAGCCGATTTCCCGCAATTTGGCGATCGCCGCACTTAGATGATCGGGAACCACCGGAGATAGGGTTAACTCCGAGTGGGTAATTGCCCCTGCCACCATAAACGTTCCCGCTTCGATGCGATCGGGAATAATCGAGTAATCGGTACCGTGCAAGCTAGGAACGCCCGAAATGACGATGGTTTTGGTTCCAGCACCCTGAATCCGAGCGCCCATCGACCGGCAGAAGTTGGCCAAATCCACCACTTCCGGCTCTTGAGCGGCATTTTCAATGTAGGTTTCTCCATCGGCGAGGGTGGCGGCCATCATTAGGGTTTCGGTTGCCCCTACGCTGGGATAGTCGAGATGGATTTTTGCCCCCTTAAGCCGAGAATTGCGTCCGGGAACTTCCGCATGAACCACACCACCTTCGATGCGCACGTCAGCACCCATCGCCTGCAAACCGCGAACGTGCAGTTCCACCGGTCGAGCGCCGATGGCACATCCCCCCGGAAGCGGTACGCGGGCCGAACCGAGTCGGGCCAGAAGAGGGCCGATGGCGAAAAAGCTCGCCCGTAACTGGCTCACCAATTCGTAAGGTGCTTGGGAGTGACCGATATGCTCGGCATTGAGATCGAGGATATTCCCTTGGCGATCGAGCTTCACCCCGAGAGCGGTCAAAATCTGAGCCATACGCTCGACATCGACAAGAGCCGGAACGTTGCGCAAGCGACAGTCTTGAGGACAGAGCAAAACCCCTGCCATCACCACCAAAGCTGCATTCTTCGCCCCACTGATTTTGACGTGTCCTTTCAAGGACGAACCACCCCAAAGCCGAAGCACGGCGTTATCGCCTTGGGGGGTAGCAGATGTTTGGATTCGATCGAGAGAGAGTGTAATGGGTCTGCCCTCCAAAATTAATTTTTGTTTACACTTGAATTTGGCTCTGATTCTACCGGAAACTTGGCAATTGACTCAATTAATTCCCGATTTTGAAGGACAAAGTGCAACGCGATCGACCTGAATTTGTCGTTAATTCTCAATAACGCTGCGGTGCAAATTTTTCCGAAGTCTTGAATTTACGTTGTTCTAGCCACCCGATTTGTGAAGCAATGAGTTAAACGATCGAGAATTTCAAGGGTTTGAGAATTTAAGTGACACATCCGGTCGTAGCGCAAGTTGTACCTGACCACTGTCCGGCTTAAAAAGCGACCGCCACTAGCCGATGGAACTTGACGTGTCAAACCCACCCAGTTCACACTTGACCAGTACCCGAAAAGACCATTAGCGCAGTTTCCTGGATCTCGATCGCACGTATGTCCACGTCATCCGCTTCTGCCGTCCGATTGCAACTGCTGGCAGTATCGGTACGATTCATTCCCTCCATTCAGATGGACTTCGTCTTTTTGCCCCCTATCCTCCCGAAATTTACTGATTTTAAAGGAATAAGATCTTAGACCTAAAAATTGTCGATCGCCATTGACTATCATGCCGACCTCAACATTCTTTTCGAGAGCATTCATTCTGCGAATGCCCATCGGTTTTCTCGGATTCCTTGCACTTCTGTTGGTTCCCCGATCGCTGCACGCTCAGTTGCCCCAACTCGGCGATCGCCGACCCGATACACTTGTAGATGGCGCTGAGACGATCGATCCCCTTGCTGCCGCGTATCTTCTCGGGGCGGGAGATACGATCGCCTTAGAAATTTTTAACGTTCCCGAATACAGCCGCGAATATGCCGTTCTCCTCGACGGTACGCTGAATCTACCCCTCATCGGTCGGGTCTCCGTTGCCGGGTTGAGCCTCACCGAAGCCGAAGCCCAAATCCTGCATCAGTATACGCCCGTACTGACTCGTCCGATTATTCAAGTACGCCTGGCGGGTGTCCGTCCTCTAGAAATCGGCGTTGCTGGGGAAGTGACCCATCCCGGTGCGTACCAGCTTCTCCCCACCACCGATGGCGCGGGTATCGAGTTACCCACTGTCACCCAGGCCTTGCAAATGGCGGCAGGGACGACACCGGCAGCAGCTTTGGCCAATGTGGAGGTGCGCCGCCCCAGCCAAGCCGGACGAGAGGAAACGATCGCTGTCGATTTGTCGGCATTTTTTCGATCGGGAGACTTGCGCCAAGATATCCCGTTGCAAGATGGCGATACCATTTTCGTTCCCGCAGCGACGGAAATCAACACTATTGCCACCCGGCAAGAGTCGATGGCAAATTTTGCTGCCGATCGCTCTCGACCCGTTACAGTCGCCGTTGTCGGCGCGGTGAATCGTCCCGGAACCCATACTCTGAATACTGAAGTGACTTCCTCTGGCACGCCGACAGGGGAAGCCTCCCTTACCCAAGCCCTAAAAACGGCCGGTGGCATCACTGCCCTGGCCGATATTCGCCACATCGAAGTTCGCCGCCAACCCCTGACAGGGGAACAACAGCAACTCACCGTCGATTTGTGGGCGCTGTTGCAAACGGGGGATTTATCTCAGGATGTTCTGTTGCAAACCGGCGATACCATTTTCGTCCCCCAAGCCGAAGCCGTCGTCGAGGGGGAAGCGCAAGAAGTAGCATCGGCAACGTTTTCCCCGGATACTATTCGCGTCAACGTGGTGGGTTCGGCGGTATCGCTGGGGTCGATCGAAGTTTCCCCCAACGCTTCGATCGAAGATGCCTTTTTTGCAGCAGGGGGTTTTGACGATCGCGAGGCGCAAACGGGTTCGGTGGAGTTAATTCGCCTCAATCCCAACGGGACGCTGTTTCATCAGAAAGTAGAGATCGATCTAGAGGAGGGATTTGTCGATGGGTTGGTGCTTCAAGAAGGAGATACCCTCGTGGTACGACGCGATCGCTCGTTTACCGAAAGCCTTGGTTCTGTTGTCGCCCCCTTATTTCCAGCCTTAAGCGTTTTCGATCTGCTCGACAACATTTTTTAGGCACTTTTTAGGCACTGCTGGCATTCGATTTTCAACCCCATATGACGACTGAATTTCATCTGGGCGATCGCGCACTTTCGGTCAATACGACGAGTCTAATATAACCCCGACTCGATGAAGTAGAGATTAGCACGCCGCTGCCGCGCTCGATTAATAGACGTGGAAGGAATTTACAACGGTTTGGAGTCGGTCTTTTGTTTTCTGCCAACGTTTTTCCGTCGTCGAGATATTGAAGGTAAAGAGTTGACCTCGGCTAATAGAAACACTGGCAAGATTGTGCCGTTCTCGATCGGCAAGCTGAACGCTGTATTCTAGGGTGTAGTACGTCTTGTCTTTATAGTCGTATTGCTCGGCGCTGACGAGTTCTGCCGTGCGGTTGGAATTCGGAGGGGCGATCGCATTTTTCGAGAGGGCATATCCGACTTCCGTGGGCGTTCCTAGGTCGGCGAGAGTTTTGCCAGTTTCCTCGGGGACGGGGCTGATAATCACGCTCACATTTTCGGTGCGCTCGATCAAATCGCGGAAGGCTACATCGGGCTTAATATTAGTGGTATCGATCGCCACCCAGCCATTGGGATAGAGAAATTCGTAGCCGTCGTAGCTATCTACAAAGCTTTTGAGTCCGCTGGTGGGTAGGTTGGCACAACTCGTTAGCGTAACCGTCACCAGCACCAGGAGTAGCGCCGCAATTTTTTTGAGCATGATTTCGATGGGTTCGTCCATTAAATATATTACCCCGCCCAGGGATCGGGGGAAGCCCGAAGCCAGACTTGGTGGTATGGTTCAATTCCACTTTCTCTATTTCCAACGGGCAAATCGATCGATGTTTTTTAAGTAAAATTACCGATTTTTATATAAATTTTTGGTAAATAGCTCCGTAATTGGCAACACAGAGCCGATCGAGACTGAGAAATTAACAATACTATCTGTCATTTTCTCGGAGCTTCTACCCATGGATCCCATTGCCGAAAATCCGATTGCCCAACCCGTTCGTCCCTCCAAACTCTCCGTCGGCTTAGAAGATATCGCCCAAATTCCCGATAGCGGTAGTGGTAACAACCCCTCTGCCCGCTTGAACTTACTCGCCGACCCCGGTGACGGTAGCGGGCGGCTGTTCGTCAACGATACCCGAGGTCAACTCCACCTCATTGCCGATGGGACTGTCAGTGAATATATGGATCTTGCGGTCTTGGTGGGCAGTGATTTTCGCAGTGCCACGGGTCAGCAGGGTTTTACTTACTTTGCTTTTCACCCCGAATTTGCCACCAACGGCATCTTTTACACCGTTCACAGCGAAAACAAAGGAACTGCCGTTCCCGATTTTCCCGTCACCGAACCTATCATCGATCGCAACGGTAATGTCATCGCCAGTTCCCACCACAGCGTCGTCCGGGAGTGGACTGCCAGCGATCCCTCAGCCAACAGCTTTTCCGGGACGTTTCGCGAAATTTTGCGGGTGGAGCAACCCTACCGCGACCACAACATGGGGCAATTGGCTTTCAATCCCAATGCCGAACCCGGAGATGCCGACTACGGTCAGCTCTATCTGGCGGTTGCCGATGGCGGTAGCGATGGCTTTCCCGTCAGTAATACCGACCCCCTCGACAACGGACAGGATCTGAGTACCCCTCTAGGGGCGATTTTGCGCATCGATCCTTTGGGAAATAATAGTACCAACGGTCAGTACGGCATTCCCGCTGACAACCCCTTTGTGGGCGATGGCGACCCCAACACCCTCGGGGAAATTTGGGCCTACGGTCTGCGCAACCCCCACCGTATTAGTTGGGATACCGGCGGCGATGGCAAAATGCTGATTGCCGATATCGGTCAGGCATTTATCGAGGAAGTGAATCTGGGAATTGCCGGGGCAAATTACGGTTGGGGAGAACGGGAAGGAACTTTCGTCGTCGATGAAAATAACGAAGGTGTTGTTTTTGAATTACCCGAGAACGATGCGGATTTTGGCTTTACTTATCCCGTCGCGCAATACGATCGCGATCGCCCCGTCGATGCACCCAACGCTTTCGGATTTGCGATCGCGGGAGGGTTTGTCTACCGAGGGACGGCAATTCCCAAACTTGTCGGTCACTACATATTTGCCGACTTTGCCAATGACGGACGATTTTTCCACGTCCCCGTTGAAGATCTCGTTAACGGATCGCAAGCCGAGATTCAGGAGTTGAGACTTTACCAGGGGAATGAGGAACAGTCATTTTTAGAAGTGGTTGGCAATTCAGAGGTGGGTGGTCCAAATCGATCGGATGTCCGATTTGGGGTAGACGAAACGGGGGAAATTTATGTCACCTCCAAGCAAGATGGTAAAGTCCGCCGACTGGTGGCATCGCCGGAAACCTCTGGGGAAGATGTGCTGGTGGGAACGGATAACGATAACTTCATTCGAGGTTTGGGCGGAGCCGATCTCATTCTGGGAAACGCAGGAAATGATACCCTGTGGGGAAATGACGGTAATGATTTTTTGAATGGCGGGCCCGATCGCGATCTCCTCATCGGCGGGAAAGAAAACGATACTCTCAGTGGCGGTAGCGAAGATGACGATTTAAGGGGTAATGGCGGTGAAGATCGGCTCTTGGGGGGGATTGGTAACGATACCCTCAAAGGTCAACGAGGAGACGATCGACTTATTGGAGGTGGTGGTAGCGATCGCCTCAGCGGCAACCGAGGAAATGATGTTCTTCTGGGTGCAGACCCGAACGACCTCGCCCCTGGAATCGGTGAAATCGATACCCTTGTGGGTGGTCTCGATTTTGATACCTATCTCCTCGGCGATACCGCTTCAGCTTACTACGATGACGGTCTCGTCGCGACTCCCGGAATTAATGACTATGCTTTGATTCTCCAGTTACAACCGGGAGATATCATCGAACTTCATGGCGGGCGAAGCGATTACACGTTGGGAAATGCGCCCGTCGGACTGCCCGCCGGAACGGGAATTTTTCTTGCTGATGGCGAACTCATCGGTATCGTGCGCTCTAATATCGCGTTAGACCTCGATGGCAGTGTATTCCAATTTGTTTGAGATACAACTCTATTAGAGAAAGGTCAGGATTCAAGGCGGATTTTCCTCAATCCTCGTTTTTGCTATAGCGCTACGCAAGTCCGTTAGGACGCTTAGAAAAGCCCGACACCGATAGGAGGATACAGAGATCGTCGTGTTGTCATGCATTTGCGTAGTGCCATAATATTCCTTTGGCGATGTTACACCCCGATCGAGTTTCAGGTACGACAGTGACAAACTCAGCGATCGAAACTCATACGTTTCTAACTCCGTATTTTCTCGGAACAAAAAATAGAGGAGATAAAGCGAGTTCAAACCTGACTCAAATCGTCCTTTTTGACAAAGTCTTTTGCTTGTGTTAGCCACAAATATCTAATTTATTTTATCTCTAAGACCATCAATTAAATCCTCAAAAATACTGAAAGAATTCTGAGGATTTACTGAGGACAATAAAAAAATAAGAGAACAAAATAGTAGTAAGAGGAAATTGCGATCTTTAGCAATTTCTATATATTTTGTGGTGCAGACCTACGAAAAAACGAGAACAAACTGACATCTAGTCTAAAATTATTGACTGCTAAATCTTAGATTGCCAGAAAAAGACACAAAAGACAACACTCGACGAGCAATACAAAAATCGAACAGTTTGGGTTTTGAAAAGTAAGTTTAATTCGTTATAAAAGCTGCAACATTCTCAATGTTGTAAGGCAGCGTTTTTCCACAATCGTTGTGTCTTTAAGTTTCGAGATCCTTAATTCTTCCCCTGCACGTTCATGAACGAGAATAATACCGATCTGACCTTAAATCTAGATCCCGACACTCAACTTGTCACTGTTAACGATCCAACCCCTACAGTCTCCGTTCTCTGGGATCGTGCGGTGCAGCAGGCTGTCATCAATACATCCCCAGGTCCGACAATAGGCTCTCGTGCTTACAGCATGGTGCATACTGCCATTTACGATGCTTGGTCTGCCTACGAAGATATTCCCATCTCCACCCAGTTCGGCGACAGCTTGCAACGCCCCTTAGCTGAAAATACAGAAGTCAATAAAACCGCAGCGATGAGTTATTCAGCTTATCGCGTTCTCACAGACTTATTTCCCACCGAAACGGCAACCTTCGACGCGGTGATGGCTCAGTTGGGTCTCGATCCGGGCAATACGACTAGCGACACCACCACCCCTGCCGGAATTGGGAATGCCTCTGCAGCTGCATTGCTAGCATTTCGCCACAACGATGGCTCGAACCAACTCGGCACAGACGCCAACGGAGATGGTACTGCCTACTCGGATATCACCGGCTACCAACCCACCAACGCAACCGGGAATTCAAGCAATATCGAGCTGTGGACCCCAGAACTCGTTCCCATCAATGCCCAACCGGGTCAAGAAATTGGCACCCAAAGCTTCCTCACACCTCAATGGGGAGAAGTGACTCCCTTTGGTTTGGAATTCGGAGGTCAGTTCCGTCCCGTCGAACCGAAACCCTTTCTCTTAGTGGATGGCGAGGTCGATTTAGAGGCACGGACCATTACCCTCACGGATGGCTCGACAGTTAACATCAGCCGGGATATTGTCGGCACGATTATCAATCCCGAGTTTATCGAGCAAGCCGAAGAGGTCGTCGATTTCAGCGCGAACCTCACCGACGAACAAAAGTTAATTGCAGAATTTTGGGAAGATGGCGGGGGCACCTCATTTCCTCCCGGTACCTGGATGACTTTCGGGCAGTTTGTTTCCGCACGAGACGATCGCACCCTCGATGAAGATGCCAAAATGTTCTTCGCCTTGGGGAATGCAGCCTTCGATGCCGGAGTTGCCACCTGGGAAGCAAAAGTTGTCTACGATTACACTCGTCCCGTCCGCACCATTCGCGATCTGGGAGAACTCGGTCTGATTGGGGAATTTAACGAATCCCTCGGCGGTTACGCCATCGAGGCTTGGACTCCCAACAATGGTACTCAGACGATCCTGGCAACGGACTTTCTCACCTACCAAACCCCCGGTAGCGATCCCTCTCCGCCTTTTGCCGAATACACTTCCGGACATAGTGCCTTTAGCGCGGCGGCTGCCGAAGTGCTGCAGCTATTTTCCGGAAGCGATGAATTTGGCGCTTCTGTCACCTTCCAACCCGGAGAATCTCGCTTCGAGCCGGGTGTCACCCCCCAGCAAACCCTTACCTTAAAGTGGGATACGTTTACTGAAGCGGCCGATGAAGGGGGGATTTCTCGCCTCTACGGGGGCATCCACTTTGAAGATGGCGATGTGAACAGTCGCCGATTGGGACGACAAGTGGGTGGAAATACCTTCTTGAGCGCTCTCGATTACATTCAAGGCGACACATCCGAAATGTCTGCCTCACAGGCGGTTTTCAATTTCGAGCAATACGTCCGCTTTTTCGGAAATGAAGATCTGCTCGATCGAACCAGCGAGGAGATGGGACTGACATTTGACGAAAGTTACTATCTGGGTCTGTACGAAGATGTTCGAGCTGCCGTTGGCGAAGGCTTCTTTGAAAGCGGAATAGAACATTTTATCGAATTCGGTCAGTTCGAGGGTCGCAACCCCAGCGCCATATTTAACGAAGCCTATTACCTCGCCGGGAATTCGGATGTTGCTACGGCTGTGGAAGCCGGTCAATTTGTCAGCGGTTTGGAGCACTTTAATCTTTTCGGTACGTCTGAGGGTCGCGATCCCAGTCCGTTCTTTACAAATGCGGAAGCTTTCCTAGCAAGCCACCCCGATCTTCTCACCGGCGAAATGATGGATGTCGATTCCATGACTGAAGAACCGTTGAGTGAAGACGTACTCGAATTGGCAGAGGATATTCTCACCAACGGACAAAACTCATATTCCTGGCTGTACGACGAAGCCTTCTACCTACTTCACAATTCCGATGTGGCTGCGGCCGTTATCGAGGGTGCTTTCGAGGATGGATTCGAGCATTACATCGAGTTGGGGCAGTTTGAGGGTCGCAACCCCAGCGCCATATTCGATGAGAATGCTTATCTAAGCCAGAATTCCGATGTGGCTGAAGCTGTGGTTTCAGGTCAACTGCGTAGTGGCTTCGAGCACTTTATACTGGCGGGTCGCGCTGAGGGTCGCGCCATCGCGTTCTAAAGTTCCCGTCGATTGAGTAAAAGTAACATTCGAGTGCCCCAAAACAAAGGAGCACTCGAATTTTGCTGGCGGTGAAAACGTTGCGACTACACCGTCCGATCGATTGCTCTGTCTGACGGTACTTTTGCGGTCAACTGGCATTTCTGGGCAATTTTTGTCAGGATTAGATCCATGTAGTTTAAGCTAGCTACTACGATCTCTCACAATTGCTCTCTATCCAAGCACCGTGCCAAAACTTAATTTTGTCATTTCTTTTCTAAGCACCCTTGCCTTATTGGGAATTCCCCAGTCCGTTCGCTCACAGGCACTCGTGCCCCACACCCTGCAACTGGAC
>NZ_JADEXN010000142.1 GCF_015207075.1 Zarconia navalis LEGE 11467 | reverse complement strand
TCATCGCGGCAATAAACTCATTCCCATCGAAAGTTGGGGGACTCCTATCTACGATCGCCAAGGCAATATCAAATATGCCATTCTTGCTTTTAATGACATTACCGAACGTCAACAAGCGTGCGCTCAACGGGTACTTTTCGCTCAAGAACTCGAAGCCAAAAATATGGCATTGCAAGAAATGGATCGGCTCAAAGATGAGTTTCTCAAGCGCACGACCCGCGAACTTCGCACCCCACTCAACGGCATTATGGGATCGATTTCGTTAATTGTCGATGGGTTTTGCGACGATCGCGAAGAAGAAATAGAAATGCTCCAGCAAGCACATCGCTCTTCGCTACAATTATTCGAGTTAATTAGCGAATTGCTCGATCTCAACGGATTACAGTCGGGTAATATTTCCTTAAATATTAAATCCCTCGATCTACACTCTTGCTTGGCAAAATCAATTTATCTTCAACTTCCAAACTTGCAAGATAAATCTCTCAAACTCATTAAACAATATTCTCAACAAACTATCAAAGTCAAAGCCGATTCTAAAAAACTCAAACAAGTCTTTATCAACATTTTAGGGAATGCTATTAAATTTACCGAGCGTGGAAGCATTACGATATCCACAAATGTGAAAGTCGCTACATCTGGAAATTATCCGCAGGCTTCCTTTGCTTTCGTCACCGTCCAAGATACGGGAGTGGGTATCGAACCCAAGCGACAATCGCAAATGTTTGAAGCATTTATGATGGAGTACGGTTCGGTGACTCGTCCCTACGGGGGTAGCGGACTCGGCTTGACGATCGCTCAAAACTTCATGAAGATGATGGGAGGTTTTGTGACGCTCAAAAGTCCGGGCAAAAATAAAGGAACGATCGTCGAAATTGCAATTCCTCTGGTAACAGAAACGGCAATGGATCTTCCCTCCGTCGTTCCCTCTTCAGAACGAGTTTCCCAAACATCTCACTCAGAACATTTGTAACACCGTCATCTCAAGAGCGACCGATCGTTATATAAAAGCGATCGCAGCGGCTGTTACTGGGAATCTCATCCTATGATGTAGCTAACCTCTCAACCTGTTGGAGTGCGTGTAGATATGGCAGTTAAAAAACAGTTCGGCAGCTTCCAAGATTTACTCGCCGATTCGGACGTTCCGGTATTGGTCGATTTTTACGCCCCTTGGTGCGGCCCGTGTCAAATGATGACACCGATTTTAGAGCAGGTGAATAACCAACTCAAACAAAAATTGCGCGTTGTCAAAATTAATACCGATAACTATCCCCATCTGGGAACGAAATATCAAATTGCGGCGTTACCGACTTTAGTGTTATTTAAAAACGGTCAAGCGGTCGATCGCATCGAAGGAGTCGTACCCGCAGATGGACTCCTTCTTCGCCTGCAAAGTTTTCTGTGAGGGTTTCTAACGTTAGGTTCCGTGGTATTGAGGTGCGGGGATTGAGACAAGATCGGGTTCGATCGACTGCCTTGCGATCTCTCAAGTTCGGTTGAATACTTATAGCCCGCGGTGAAGCAAGCCGGGGGAGAGAATTGGGAAAACGAAAGCGCGATCGGGCGCGGACTAAACGAACGATCCGAACTTGATATGAATTCCCGAAGGAATGCGATCGGGCAACCTGAAATCGATCGGTTTATTGCTGCAAAACTTTGACAAGATCCGCCGATTTCACGATCGCCGCAGACATCCACATCTTTGAGATGTTACTCGACTTGAGTCGTGCCTTCGGGACAGAGAAGTTCGTTCTCTTGCAAGGTCGGTTCTCCCAGTTGCGACATTCCCGGTGTATCCGCGACACATACAACCGTTTCTGTCACGCCATCCTCCATCGCAAACACACCGCCAACAAAGCTTTTGAATTCCTCATTTTTGGAAATTGCATAGTTAAAACTTGCCATTTCTGTGGTGCGAATCGAATATTGATAATCATCGGTTTCCTCTTGGAGACCTAAAGCCAAATCTTCGATCGTATTTGCAAAAGCAGCGTTTTCAAGATAATAAGCTTGCCCAGCACGATTCATCGCTCCAGTGTAGGTTTGGGCTTCGGCTTCTTTGAATGAAGCAGACCCAATATCCGATTCAATTTCAGCTTCGATTTTTTCTGTCGCCGTTTCCATTTGCGATTCGAGATCGGCAACTTCACTCACATCTTTATCCGTTCGAGAAAAGCTCATCGTTTCCCCGTCCGTTTCAATGGTGAGTTCAGTTTCAGTCACCGTTAACTGACTGCGTTCCCCATCAAGAATAATTTCATCTCCCTCAACTTTATACTCTGCAATCTCATCATCCATTGACGTCATCACCTGACCGTCTTCGGTGAATTTCATGATGAATTCAAAATCCTTCATCATTTCATCAAAATATTGTTGCTCTTCTTCCGATAGACCGTTTGTTTCCGCATCTGTATCGACGATCGCCTTCCAATTTCCCACCAACAAAGATGCCGCATCTTTTTGAGAAGACCGATCGGGTACTGTTTCGATCGTTTCTGTCGAGGTGCTATCGGTGGTGGCTTCTTCTGTTGTTTGCGTACAGCCGATGACAAGCAGGCTCAAGGCAATCGGTAAAACAATACTTTTTTGATTCCAAAACATTTTTAATATCATAATTATTTAGGTTCTAAAAGTTTATTTAGAGATCGATAGGCTTTAAAACTAGCGCGACAATTGCTTTACATGAAAACGCAGCCATTTTTTTGTGAATGCGATAGATCGGGAACGGGTAAATTTTTAATTTAAGATAGAGCGCACTTAGAACGATAT
This sequence comes from Zarconia navalis LEGE 11467, assembly GCF_015207075.1. GTDB lineage: Bacteria > Cyanobacteriota > Cyanobacteriia > Cyanobacteriales > Geitlerinemataceae > Zarconia > Zarconia navalis. Next base: position 7,336 of record NZ_JADEXN010000142.1, on the reverse strand, counting down.
TTTATACGATGACCTCCTCCTACACTTACATGAATCTCACTCACTTAAAAAGTGCGATAATTCTCTCACCTTGTGAAGCGCAACCGTCACCATTAGAATTCGGCTCGCCAGATCGAACCCAGTATAACAGCCGGCATTTCAGTTAAGACGAGAAAGAATCGCGCTGCGGTCTTTCTCCTCCTGTGTAGAGCTTCCCTCTATCCCAACAGAGAACGGTTGCGCTCATTGATTGCAGCATGCAACCGACAATTCTTTGTCCGGCCGCCAAATAGAGCGCGGGACTTATCGCTCCCCAAACCACTCAAAAGTAAACCAGTGCGGTCGTCATGCTGCCCTATCAATCGATTCGATCTCGATCGAGTTTCGTGTCCCTCTAGATCGGATGCCGTGAGACAATATTAAAAGATTGTAAACATTTAAGGAAAAGAAATGGCTCAGATTGAATTTACGAGAGGGATTCAAGAAGAAATCGTACCCGAGGTGCGAATGACCCGCGCAAAGTCTGGCAACAACGGTAAGGCAGTCTTTTTTTTTGAAAATCCTAAAGCTCTCTCTCCCGAGTACGGTGAAGAGATTACCGGGATGTATCTGGTGGATGAAGAAGGGGAAATGGTGACGCGGGATGTCAAAGGTCGGTTTATCAACGGCAAAGCGACCCATCTAGAAGTGACTTACGTATGGAAGTCTCCAGAAGAATTCGATCGCTTTATGCGCTTTATGGAACGATACGGAAAAGAAAATGGTCTGGGATTCAATAAAGCCGAGGAGTAAATTTACCGGCGATCGGAGATTGGCGTATTCAGGTGTGAAGATCGATGGCTAGACTGTTGAGATTGCAGCACGTCCCCACATAAAATCGAGGGCGAAACGATCGTTCTAAAATCATCTTGAATGTTACCAACCGGTTCCTCTATGAAAAAACCCCCCTGGGAAGACGACTAGAGTTTAGGAGCGTCCAGGGGGAAATATAGTGCATGGGTGTTATATTTCGCTTATTTCCATTGTCAGCTTGCGGTACAGACATTGGGCAAAGGACTTGCAAAGATACAGAATTGCTAACATAAAGAGCGATCGCTTCAAAATCGCACCGACGCTCGCCCAAGTCTGGAGCGGTATCCAACCCGTTACCGTTTTCTGGGTATCGATGGCGTTTTGGGGGATGCCTTCTGAGGCTGTGGCTCAGACGAGTTGTCCGATCGAGGTCGAATCCCTCGTCGAGCAGATGTTACCTGACTTACCCGGTTATGCCAATCGAGCGATCGCCCGCTCTCGCCAGAGGGAAAATCCCGATCCGTCGAGTTCGATCGTCATCGCCGGACAACCGGAGTTTACCCCCTTACCCCTGGGAACGGAGCGCTCGATCGTCAGTACGGAAAATTCTGAAGAAAATATCCAAAATATCCAGCAAGTGTTTCTAACCACCTTAGATCGCGTTTACACCGCCGCAGATGCGATCGAATTGCAGGGATACCACTGGTTGTTTCTCACCGCGACGGAGAATGGGTGGCAATTGGCGGTGATGTATTCTGCGTTTGATTCCTATCCTGCAGGAGATGCGCCAACACCACCGGAAAACACCACAGATGGGGCGATCGCCCAGGGGGTGCGAAACTGGTTGCGCGACTGTCAGGCAAGGGAAATGGAGCTGCAAAGTCGTGTCTAGAGGCAAATTTGGCATCGTCCTGGTGGTGCTGCTCCTTCTGGGCACGGCGATCGCGGCATTCTGGTGGCAGGGAGACCCCAAGCCCAACGAGACCCCCAAACAACCTCCCTTGCCTCAAGAGCCCTTCGTCCGCGCTTATTTCAACCACAACCGGGCAGCCGAATATACCGAACCCTATCGGGGACAAACTCGTGCTGGGGACGACTTAGAACGCTCGATCGTGTCGGCGATCGAACGGGCAACGACGCGGGTGGACGTGGCAGTGCAAGAGCTGCGGTTGCCCGACATTGCCCGGGCGTTGGTCGAGCGTCACCAAAAGGGAGTGGAAGTGCGGGTGATTCTCGAAAATACCTACAATCGGCCGTGGAGCGATTATACCGATGCCGAACTCAATGCCATGGAAGACCGCGATCGCCAGCGACTTCGCGAAGGACGGCGCTTTATCGATATTAACGGTGACGGATCGCTCAGTTCCGAGGAAATTCGCCAACGGGATGCCCTGCTTATTCTGCAAGACGGAGGCGTTCCCCTGCTCGACGATACCGCTGATGGATCGAAAGGCAGCGGCTTAATGCACCATAAATTCGTTATCGCCGACGATCGCATTCTCATCGTCACGTCGGCAAATTTTACCCCTTCCGGGATTCACGGAGATCCGGGAAAACCTGCCAGTCGCGGTAATGCCAACAACTTGCTCGAACTCGAGAGTTCCCAGTTGGCGCGGGTGTTTACCGAAGAATTTAATCTGATGTGGGGGGATGGCCCGAGCGGACGACCCGATAGTCGGTTTGGCTTGCAAAAACCCGTTCGCAGCACGCGCAACGTCACCCTGGGGGATACATCCGTCTCGGTGCAGTTTTCTCCCACATCCCGCAGCCGTCCTTGGGAAGAAAGCGTTAACGGGACGATCGCTCAAGTCCTCAGTGGTGCGGCAACATCGGTAGATTTAGCGCTATTTGTGTTTTCCGAACAAGCGTTGGTGGATGTCATCGGCGATCGTCACCGGGGAGGGGTTGCAGTGCGATCGCTTATCGATCCGAGCTTTGCCTTTCGCGAATACAGCGAAGGGTTGGATATGTTGGGGGTGGCACTGCCGAACGCCGAGTGCGAGTACGAAGCTGGCAATCGTCCCTGGAAAAATGCCATTGACTCCGTTGGCGTTCCCCTACTTCCTCCCGGCGATAAGCTTCACCATAAATTTGCCCTCATCGACGATCGGATTACCATCGCCGGTTCCCACAATTGGTCTGCTGCCGCCAACACCCAAAATGACGAAACCGTACTCATCGTCCGCAGTCCCATTGTTGCGGCCCACTTTCGGCGCGAGTTCGATCGCCTCTACACCGACGCAACGCTGGGTATTCCCGGTAGCCTGCAAAATGCAGTTCGAGAACGACAAATTGAGTGTCCGCCACCCCCGACGAACATTCAGGCACCAGTTCGAGCGAAAGTGAATGTCAATACAGCGACTGCACGGGAATTGGAAACCCTTCCCGGCATCGGGCCGACATTGGCGCAAAACATCATCGCCACCCGATCGCAGCAACGGTTTGCTTCCCTCGAAGATCTCGATCGGGTGTCGGGAATTGGACCGGCTAAATTAGAGCAGTTGCGGGGTCGCGTGACGTGGTGAAGGCGATTGATTCCCCTATCCTGCATTATTCATGAGGTTTGACGAAAATCGTGCCATCGCCTTGCTTCACAAGCAAGATAGCAATTTACCCGAAAAACAGTCTGTTTGCGCGAGGTTGACTCTCGATCGGGATTTTGGTGTTTGGTGAATTATTCAGGCTATCTTCCCTGGCTCCTTACTGTTGGTCGCAGGCACTCTCTACAACCGTCGCTTTTGAAAAACCCCTCCACCTCAAAAGAGGGAAGGGGAGGCTTAATTGGGTATAGCAACCTTGGGTGTACTGAGTATTAATCTAAGATAAAAGTGTGAAAAATTTGTGAATGCTAGCAGGTATTCAGTTTTTTTAAGCGAAAAAAAAGTAACTTGAATGACGATCGCGCACATCTCAATGAAAATCGCTCGGGAGAGAAACGGGAGTTTCCCAGGGAGTCATATCAGGTTCGGTGGAATACTTATAATTGACTGGAATACTTATAATTGACCGTGAAGCGAGCTAGGAGAGGAGAGAATTGGAGGAGAAATCAAGCGATCGCGCGCGAATGATAACGAACGATCCAAACTTGATATAAATGGACAATTAGTGAGTTGTTCCTCTCCCCGTCCCGCCGTCTCCCCATCTCCCCAAGACTCAAGCTACTAAAGACCCACACAGCCGATCTTCGAGTTCTGTTTCTTGTTGGGCCATCGCTTGAATCCCTTGAATGAGAATCTGTCGGCGACTCAAGCCGAGTTCGGACAAAGCCAGCCATTGCTGTGCGGTGTTGACTTCCCGGAGGATTTTGCGGACGGGGGAAAGGAAACAGCCAAAGCCTCGCTGTTTGGCAAAAATTGCGGCTTCGCCTAAAAGTTGCTCGATCCACTCCCGCGCTACGATCTGCCGTCCATCTTGCCAGTGGCGCAGCTGAGCGTCTAAGCTATTGCGGGCGACAGCGGCTTCGTTTTCTTCTACGATCGCGAGTAAATCTTCGGCACGGGTGCTGGCGGGGAGCGTACTGCTTTCTAGGGGATCGAGTCGGGGATTTGCCATCAACTGATGCATTCGTGCTTCGAGTAATGCCGTCACCGCTAGCAGAGCGATCGGATCGACGACCAAATCGCAAATTCGCAGTTCTAAGCGATTGAGATCGTAGGGACGATAATCGCCGTTGGGTCGCACGGAAATCCATAGGTGGCGGACGTTTTGCATGGTTCCGGTTGCGAGCTGCTCTCGGGTCCAGCGAATGAAGTGAGGGTGACTTTCAAATAGCGGCACACGATCGGGAACCTGGGGAAAAAGATGCCAGCGGGTGGAATGGTAGCCGGTGACTTCGCCATCGAGAAAGGGAGATGATGCGCTCAAAGCCAGATAGAGTGGCGCTTCTAGACGAATCAGACGAGTTGCCCGCATCAGGACTTCCGGATTGCTAATCCCCACGTTAATATGGATACTGGCCGTGACAACGCGGGTTCCGTAGGTTTGCTCGATATAGCTGTGGTAGGGGTGGTTGGGATCGGAACGGTGAAAGCGATCGCTATCGCCTAAAGAGAGGGTGCTGCCTGGAAGTAGAGTATAGTCCCCCAAACCCCGCAGGTATTCGCGCAGGTGCTGTCGGGGGCGAACCAACTCGCACAGAAGGCGCTCGTAGGCGCACAGGGGAGCCGTGGTATACTCGACATTTCTCGCATCGGGTTCGCGCACGAATCGATCTAAATCGGCGGCAATTCGATCGGAGAATCCGACGATATCTCCTTGGGGAGTCCCGGTGTACAGTTCGACTTCAAAACCTTTGGGTAGAAGCACGGTCTTTCCTTGGCAACACTACCGATCCAGTGTGACATAGGATAGAGACTCGATCGATCTCCCGTTAGATAGAGTTTCAAGCCTTTTAACACTTCGCCACAGAAACGATCGCGATTCTGAAGGCTCAAGAACCCGCATATCCCCTATTCCCTGTTCCCTATTACAACCTGCACCGTTCCAGATAGATTTGAGCGATGCTATCCCAGGGATTTTGTTGCAAACATCGATCGAACAGGGGTCTAGCCTCCTGGGTTCTTCCTCGTTCGTAATAGATGAGTGCCATTTCAAACATCATCTTTGTTGCCAATTTCGCTTGTTTTCGATCGGGAGGATCGGCTTCAAATACTTCAAAAACTCCCACTTTTTCGACTTTCCCCCGAACTTGTACCCGAGCAATTAAACGTAAGGCGTATTTTGTCGAATCTTGTAGGTTTACAAAGGTATTATGAGAAATCAGAAGCGGCGTTTTATAGACTTTCGTTAACTGTTCCAGGCGCGAACCGAGATTCACCGCATCGCCAATCACTGTGGTATCGATGCGAGCGTTACCCCCAACCGTTCCCAGCCTCAAATGTCCTGTATTGATCCCAATCCCAATTTCGATCGGTTGACGATCGCGCCGTTGTCGGGTTTGGTTGTATTCTGCCAGATTTTCCAACATTTTCACCCCGGCATTCACCGCTCGATCGGCACTCCCTTCAAACAGTGCCATAATCGCGTCACCAATATATTTATCAATAAAACCCTCATTTTCAATAATTGCGGGTTCCATTCGTTTGAGATAACCATTAATAAAATTAAACGTATCTTCTCGATTCATCTGTTCCGATCGAGTCGTAAACGAACGAATATCGGAAAATAAAACCGATAGTTTTTTCTCGATCGATTCTCCTAATTTAATTTCGGTAATATCTTTTCGAGCCAGAAAGTGCAAAAATTGACGAGGAACAAACTGAGAAAAGGCTTCATTGAGTTGAAACAATTCTCGGGTAAAATTTTCTCGTTCGGCTTCTGCCTTTTTGCGATCGCTGATATCTTGAAATGCCGATATCGCCTGAAATACTCCATTCGTTTTATCCCGAATGGGAGTGGTTGAAACTTCTAAGGGAACGATTCGATCGGGATAATGAATTTCGAGATCCTCTACTCGAACGCCTTCCCCAGCCAAAGAACGGACGATCGGCAATTGCTCTGTGGGGTATAATTCGTCAGTTCCCGCTTGATAAACATTAAAAGTTGTCGAAAGTTGCTCGGTATTTGTCTCCGGTAAATTCTCTAGATTTAATAATTCTTTTGCTTTTTGATTGGCATAGGTCATTTTTCCAGTGGTATTGTGAACGGTAACACCGATCGGCATCGCCTCTAAAATTTGATTCAAACGGCGCTCGTTTTCCCGCAGTCGAGCATTCTGTTCTTCAAGTTTTTTAATATAGTGATACTTTTTAAGAGCTTCTTTAATTGTTAAATTGAGATCTGTGGCGTCCCAGGGTTTGGCAATATAACGGTAAAGGTTCGCTGAATTTACAGCATTTCCAACGGCATCAGCCTCAGCTTGTCCCGTTAGCATGATTTTCAAAATATCGGGATGCTGACGATGAATCTGGCTCAAAAGCTCGTCTCCTTTGAGACCGGGCATCATTTGATCGGAGATAACAACTGCTGTTTCGATCCCATCTACAGAGAATTCTTCAAGAATTTCGAGTGCCTCTTCACCACTTTCAGCCGCTTCAATCTGATAACTTCGACCAAAGTTACGTTCCAACTCTTCCGATAGACTCTCAAGTACCATCGGTTCGTCATCGACCAAAAGAATGACAAATTCTTTCATGCTAGTTTGAGACTTTTTTTGATAATTTCGATTAAATTTTCTTCCCGCCATGGCTTATAAATGCAGCCATACAAATTCGCTTCTTGCGTGGCTCGCTCGATCGCCTCTTGGTCAGCTTGTCCGGTCAATAGAATCTTGGTAATACCATTAAATTGCTGATGCACTCGAATCAAAAATTCATCTCCTCGCATCTCAGGCATCAGCCAATCCGAGACGATTAAAACAATGTTAATTCCTTCTTCATTGAGTTCTTCAAGGATTTCGAGGGCTTCTTCTCCACTTTCGGCAGCTTCATACAAAAAGCGATCGCCAAAGTGACGGCTAATTTGCTCCTGAAGACTATCGAGAATCATCACTTCATCATCAACACATAGAATTACAGCTTCAGTCATTTTTTTTTAGATTCTTTTAGAATTGCCAACAAGAATGGAT
>NZ_JADEXN010000141.1 GCF_015207075.1 Zarconia navalis LEGE 11467 | reverse complement strand
GGGTAGGCACGGGGGCGCTACCCCTACAGGTTCAAAGCGGGTTGAATGGAACGCTGCGAGTTGATTGCGCGTTCCCATTTTGCTGACCTTTAGGCTTGTCTTTACGTTTGTAGCGTTGCGTCCACCACACCAAGCTGTCGCACAGTTGAGTCAGAACCGCCAGAGATGCAGTGCGATCGTATCGGGGAAATTTCGTCTCATCCCACAGCTTCTGGGTCATGTCTCGAATGGCCTGGGTATTTTTAGGATCGTTAACGTTAATCTTGTCGTTGGGGACGCTGATGTCCGCTTTTTTCATAATTTTGACCAAAGCTTCCCAGGTCTCTCGCCAGTATTCCCCTTGTTGTTGAGTTTTGCTTTTCCCCAGCAAGCGCAGGTGTTCCCCCCAAAACCGTTCCAACCCGAAAGCCGCAGTCGCCCGCATTTTGTGAGATTCGTTGAGTACGTCATTGTCCCGGTATTTCAGCACCAAATCTTGAGCTTCTCGGTCTAAATCGTATGGATGCCAAGCCATCGTTACGCCTCCTTATAATCCGCGAATGGTCATAGAACAGTGACCGAATCCGATCGACTCTAAGCCACCGAGGTAAATTTCACCTTCGGTTCCCGTTTCTAGGGGTTGCCATGTCTCTTCTGGCTGCGACTTCTCTTCGGGTTTTGCATCGGGTTTTGGATTCCGTTTCTTGATGCCGATGGGAAATACCATCAGCGTTCCTTCGGGTAAAGCTTCCACGTTGAAAAAGTTATCGACTACTTTCTGGTTTTCTTTCAATGCCACTCGGCTTTGGCGATACAGACCCATGTCGTGAATCATCCCCATTTCCTCGTTTTTCACCACCACTGCTGGTAAATCTTTCCCCAGGGGAAACCATGCCGACAAATCTTGGTTTGGATGTTCGATATCGATAAACCCCAGGTTAAAGAACAGTACGGGGTTGCTTTTCTCCACAGGGTTGCTTTTTTCCTTTTTTTTGCCGATCGTTTTTTTCGGTTCGCTCATTTTTTTTTGTTCCCGTCCTTTCAAGTTTTTGGAGGCCGTATAGGGATCGGGTGTTTTAATCTTTTGGTCGATCGAGGCAATGCGCCGATAGCGTTCCAACAAACGAGGACAGCTAACCCAAACGATCGGCTGACCGGGGCAAAATACAGGCATCCAGACGATCGAGGCGTGTTCGATTTTCAGCCGCGACTCGAATTCTTCGTTTTTATTGCGATCGGCCGCTTGACCGTACCAATATTTTGCGGCTTCATCCTTCTCCTCTGCAAATTCTCGCATCTCCGCCCGCAACCGTCCCCGAATCGAACTTCCCGGAACGATTCCCGTCTGGGTAAATTGGTCGCGAAAGATGAGATTCAGGTTACCCGTTTCTTCCCCTGCGGTCGCCCCAACGTGCAGGGGGGCAAGGGTTTCGATAATTCCGTAAGCTTTGTCGTACATTAAGCCACTCCTTTTTCGTTGTTTTCGTCGGATACGCCGGGAATATCCACCGGCAGACACAATCCACACCCCACATCTTTGAGGTTGAATCCTTCAGTGGGGAACCACTCCGAAGGCCAGTCGTACCAGGGTTTGCCGATAGGTCGATCCAATACATAAACGCTGCCTGCGGGAACGGCGTAGCGTCCCCGTCCCAACCGTCCCCCGGCGCGGTAGCGATAGGGAACGGGTTTATCTGTCAGCATTAAGGGTTCGCCGAAGTCCCAATTTTGGGGATAGCGGTAAGAATAGCGTTGGGAACCCCAAACAGCCGGCGCAATCAGGGCAAACGTGCGTTCGATGGGTTGGTTCAACCACTTCTGAAAGTTGTCATCTAAGGGCAAACACTCGATTTCAACTAAGTGATTTTCGCCCCCAAAGCGATACCAACCGGGCTCGAGTTCGTGAGGTTGAAGTTCGTGGGTGGAGAGATACACCAAACACTTATCCGGTTCCATTTGCACGGCATTTTCGAGAAATAACCCATCTTCAGCAACTACGCTACGTTGGTGGGTTTGCATTTTGGGATGGAGGATGGGAATGAATTCCCAAGGCGATTTTTCTGCCGATTCATTACTTTGAATCGCGTCGGGTTCGATATTCCAGGTGCTAATCGGCTGCCAGGAAAAATCGGGATCGAGTTCGGGGTTTTTGCGCTGCCATACTTTCCGATCGTCTAACTCCCATCGATCGGTTTTATCTTTGCCAACGATCGTACTCCAGGGAATGGGAACGTAGATCTCAGATTTATCTTTGGTTTCTGCCCAAAAAGGTCCGGCTACCCGAAGATTCTCTTTGAGTTCTTTTTTCTCTTTGGGTTGGTGATACCGAGTGCGAAAAAACAATCCAGCTAGGGTGGCAGCTTCTGGGGGAAACTTAGCCCCCGATCGCCCCACCAAGTTGTCGGGGGAGAGGAAACCACCGGAACTGCCATACAGCATTCCCAAGGGATGAATCCGAATTTGAAACTTAAACATCGTTCGATGGATTTGACGAGACATTATTTTTGTTGCTGAATAAGTGCCACCCTACAGAAATGAGATTATCTGCCCAGTAAATCAGTTCTTCTGCTCTTTTCGAGCGTTCTTCAAAAGATGCAACAATCTCTTTTTGATTTTTTGTTGACTCAAGGATTTGCAGAACACCTGGAAAGTAAATCTCTAAAAAATTTAATACTCTATCGCGATAGTCATAAATAGTTTCCTCAATTTCGTCTTTTCGATCTTCATTGTCTTCCTCAGTCGTCAAATTAATTCGATCGAGACCGAAACCCATTGCACGCCTCGATTTAAGATGGGCTAAGTCTTGATAGATATGCGTCCAATTTTGTCCGTCTTCTAAATCTCGGTAGCGTTCTAAGATGTTGAGGTATTTCCACGGAGTCGTCCACTGGACGTATTGCCCGTTATTAAATACGACCCGAATCGTGATGCGATCGCGCCCTAAACTTTTCGATCGCTTCTCAGCTTCTCGGCAATGTTGCAGCACATCTCGCTGAGGAACGCCCGGCGCAACCCAAACAAATCCAACGCTAACTGTCAGATTTTGTTGGTATTTATCTCGAACTATTTTCCTCAACTCGTCCCATTCTTCGTGTAATTCTCCTAGCCATTCATAAGCCTGAATTGCGGGAATTGGTGCTTCAATTTTATCGCTATATAAAACACCCAAAAAATCATCACCACCCGCATAAATCACTCGCCCTAAACCTTCAGGAAAATCTTCTTGCAGCTTTAAACCCCAATTGCGGACATCTTCGCTAAATTCTTTGAGTTTGCGATCGCGTTCTTCCTCTGTCTCGTTGGGATTCGTAGCAATATTTTGCAAGACATCCCCCATCTTGTCGCCATCTCCCATAAACCATCCCGTCCAATGTCCGCTAATATCTTTATCGGTTTGAGTTTGAGAAGATTTTTTGGGATCGCTTGCTCGCCGAATGATATCGCCGAAGTTGCTTGGTGAGTCTATCTTTAGAGTGTCGGTAATACTCTCGTTTGTATCTTCTCGATCGACGGTAATCAAACGCTTCACTAGTTCTGGAATACTCAGAAACTCTTTTTCTCCAATAAACTTACCTTCAATTTCAGTATCCGGAGAATAATACTTCCATTGAGATTTCGATAAATTGAGGACAACAAATAAATCCTGATAAAACTCTTTAACTTCTTCTAAGTTGATGGTAGGTATTTTTTTGTAGTTTCCGTCGATAAAATTAATCCCCTCACCTGCCATTCTCGGATAGGAGATCGCATCTGCACCGCTAAGACTCGAACTTTCCCCAATCCAATTAATTGCCGTCCACTGTCGCGCCAACTTCCGATTTTCTAGGTCTTTTCTAGCTGCTTCTGGCGAGTCTCCCGTTCCCCAAAAGACTTCCCAGGTTTTACCTTTCCATTTATCCCATTCCGATTCCCAGGTATAATTATAGTTAGGCTTATTTTGGTTTTCTCTAAATTCTTTGACTTGCTCTTCTAGCCAAGCTTGACAGACATCCAAGACATCACTCCAGGCATCTTTTAAAGCTTGTTTCGCATCTTCTTCAGAGAAATCCCCTGTCAATAAAATTCGGTTAGGCATTCCTTCTTTAATATTCGAGAGTCCGGGAGAAATAACGGTTCCTCCTTTTTCCTCCACCGCTTCAATTAATTTCTGGCTGAGATAGGATAAAATCAGCGATGCACCGTACAAATCCCTCAACTTCCGCGACTTTTCGATGAAGCTTTGAATGGGAGCAAACGTAATAAATGTGTAATGTGCCATAAATGCTCTTAGTTGCAACAATTGAAATATTCTCAGTCGCCCGATCGAGTTTAAGCAAATTTAGAAAACATCTGCAAAATTATTATTTTATTTTAAAAATTTAATACCTGGATAAAACACTGAACTAAAAAAGCGAATCGAGCAAGAATCCTGTGTTTTAAACAACTAAATTGACTGTATCATCCATCTTTAGAATTTTCATTATCCTTCGCGCGCACGACGAATTCTCGAAAACACCAGGGGCGATCGCCAAGACCGGAAATGGAAAAATGAAACAGTACGCAAAACCGAGCCGAGTCAGATCGAGCGAGTAGACTGGTGCAAGAGGTGTCACGACTCCGGTTCTTACCCTGTAAGTCCATCGACCTCCAGGGTAAGCACGATTTTCCCGAATTGTCGTAAAAAGTATCGTAAAGAATTTTCAAGCCTGGTTCTGCGTGCTATCCTCTGTCCAGGTCAATGTATTTCGTGAGGAGAAAAAAATTTATGGTTATGTCTTCGGCGCGGAACTCGTCGGCAAGTCGCCGCGTTTCCGGCGTTTCTTCGCGATCGCAGCTCGATACCAACGATTTCCACCCGTTCAGTTCTCCCTTATCTCTTCCTTCCACTCCCTTATTTGGCACCGATGGCATTCGCGGTTGCGTCGGCAAGCTTTTAACCGCCCCCTTAGCTATGCAAGTGGGGTTCTGGGCCGGTCGCGTCCTGAGCGATCGCGCCACCACCGCTGGACCTATCGTCCTCGGCCAAGACTCCCGCAACTCCGGTAATATGCTCGGCATGGCACTTTCTGCGGGTTTGACCGCCGCCGGACTCGACGTGTGGAATATCGGATTGTGCCCGACTCCCGGTGTGGCTTACCTCGCCTGCCATAGTGAGGCGATCGGGGGGGTGATGATTTCCGCCAGCCACAACCCTCCAGAAGACAACGGCATCAAATTTTTTGGGGCAAACGGCACGAAACTCTCTTGTGCGATGCAAGAGGCGATCGAAGCGGGAGTGCGCGGCAAGCTTCCCCAACTCACCTCATTACCCATCTGGGGACAGCACCACCATCGCCCGGAACTGGTGAAAATTTACGCCGATTCCCTCTCGCGTCCCCTCTTGCCCGAAGTGGATTTTCGGGGCTTGAAGATCGTGTTGGATTTAGCCTGGGGTGCAGCGGCAAACCTGGCACCGCAAATCTTTGAAGCCATGGGTGCCGACGTTATTTGCTTGCACGATCGACCCGATGGCGATCGCATCAATGTCAACTGCGGTTCCACCCATCTCGAACCCCTGCGCTGTGCCGTCCTCGAACATCAAGCGGATATGGGGTTTGCCTTCGATGGCGATGCCGATCGCGTCCTGGCGGTCGATAACCTCGGACGACCCGTGGATGGAGACTACATTTTGTATTTGTGGGGGTCGGCCCTGCAAGAGTCGGGACAGTTACCCAACAACGAAATTATTACCACGGTGATGGCCAATCTAGGTTTCGAGCGTGCGTGGGAAGCCCGAGGCGGTCGCCTAGTCCGCACTGCTGTGGGCGATCGACATGTCCACGCCGCCATGGAACAGAAGGGAGCCACCTTGGGCGGAGAACAGTCGGGTCACGTGATTTGCAGCCATTACGGAATCGGTGGCGACGGAGTACTGACCGCCTTACACCTTGCCAGCCTCGTGCGTCGCAACAACGTACCGCTATCCGACGCGATCGATAATAGCTTCCAAACCTACCCCCAACTGTTGGTAAACGTGCGCGTCGAAGATCGGCACGCGCGGATGAATTGGAAGAAGTGCGAAGCGCTCAAAGAGGAGATCGCACGGGCTCAAGTGGCAATGGGCGATCGCGGACGGGTGCTGGTGCGCGCATCTGGCACGGAGCCAGTTATCCGAGTTATGGTGGAGGCAGCGACCTCCGAACTCGCTCGCCACTGGTCGGAAACCTTAGTTACAGCCGTGGAATACCATTTGGCAAGCTAAGTTAAGTCACCGAGATCGGAACGATTCAAGCTTATTAAGTACGAAGTAGTTTGGCTGGCTCGATCGGGGTTGAGGCGAGCGCGGAATTGGAAGTCAGGGTGCAACATTTAGAGTCCAATATTTAGGGTGCAACGTTTTTAGGGCTTCATGATGGGACCGAAACGAACGTCCCAATATGTCTCCCAATTATTTCCATTCTCGCCCCGCGCGCCAGTCATACCGATCGTTCTTCGATGCCGAAAACAAAGAAAAAGTCCAAGAAGAAGTCCCGTAGATCGAAACAAGATACTAATTCCCAAACTCCTGCCCTCAGCAAAAAAGAACTTAAAGCTAAAAAACGCAAAGCCGCCAAACAGCGTAAAGAATTTATCCAAGCTTTCATAACGACCGGTAGTATCGGCGCTATCCTCGGTCTAATCCTATTTTTTCTCAAAGATCCCAAACTGGCGATCGCGGGTGGTGGAGGAATTATCGTCCTTGCCCTTTCCTACAAATACCCGCTCCAAGCCCTGTGGGGATTTATCATTTATATGCCCTTTGCCGGAACGATAACCTACTGGATCGGCGGTGGCAATGCTCTCTTTCAACTGGCAAAAGATGGTTTCTATATTCCAGCTATGATAGCCATGTTTCAAGGGCTAAAACGACGCAAACAGCCTTGGATTTTACCCAAAAACTTAAAAACACCGCTGACAATTTTACTCATTACTGGTTTGGCGACTTTACTCTTTGTCAATGGAGCACAGCAATTTTCTTCGAAACCTCGAGGTCAACCGATTCTGATGGGAATTTTGGGTCTCAAAGTTCTCTTGGGATACGTTCCGCTGATTACCTGTACCTATCACCTTCTGAAAGGAAAACGCGAGTTTCTTCTCTTTGTTCGCACCCATATCGTTCTTGTTGTTGTTTGCTGCGCTTTAGGGGTGATGCAGTACATGATGCTCAAAACAGGTCGGTGTCAAGGAACCGATCATTTGCTGGGAGAAGATTTATTCAAACCAACCCTAGAGGCAAAGTGCTTGGTGGGCGGTTCTTTGGTGTACAGTCCCTCTCAAAGTATGATTCGCTTACCAGGCACTTTGGTTGCACCTTGGCAGTGGGCCTGGTTTTTGATTGGTAATATATTTTTTACCTTTGCATCGGCATTTAACGATCCATCTTTTAAGTGGAAAGCTATCAGTTTTTTCGGAATGGCATTGGTGTTTGTTAATGCAGTAATTTCCGGTCAACGAATTGCTTTGCTCTTAGTTCCTTTACTTACCATAATTTTGCTAGTTGCTACGGGAAAAGTTACCAAGCTCAAACAATTTTTACCGATCGCAGGTGGAATTGCTGTCTTAATTGTGGGAGCAACAATTTTATTTCCCGCTATCATTCAAGAGCGGATCGATAGCACGGTAGGTCGCTGGAATGCTTCCCCTCCAACGGCGTTTATCGCTCATCAAGTTGAGTTTACCTCAAAAGAGAGTGGGGGTTTATTGGGAAATGGTGTCGGGCGAGCCACGAATTCAGCTCGCGTTTTCGGTCAAGGAAAGCTAATTGAAACCTATTATCCGAAACTCTTTTACGAACTCGGACCGATCGGGGTTCTTGCTTTTTTAGCTTGTGTAACGGCGATAACGATAAGTACGTTCAAAGCTTATCGTTCGGTCAAAGATAGCAGTTTGCGCGGTTACGGTTCGGCTTTTTGGGTTTTTATTGTCTTTATCAGCTATCAAACTTATTACTATCCTCTTGATGTCGATCCGGTTGCAGTCTATTACTGGATGGTAGCCGGAGCCATTCTGAAATTACCTGAAATTGAAAAGCAGGAACTCGAAAAAAATCGAAATCGACCCGAAGCTTTTCCAGAATCCTCAAAGAAACGAAGAAAAAAAAGAAAACTTTCTCGGGTCTAACACTCGTGAATTTTAACGAACGATTATGAGCTTTATGAAGGCTCGATCGCGAGACGATCGAAAAAATAATTGTTTTAATAAATTCAGAAAGATTAGTTCCAGGCTTTGTCCCTGGCTCGATCGATGTATTTTATGGTGTCGAGCCTTCAACGAAACTTCTTTATTCGCTTATTTAGCGCGGCCTTTGTCTTTTTTCCGATCGCATCCCATGCCGTAGATATCCAAACCGTTCCCAATCCCCGCGAAACTGATGGCGGTTGGGTGACGGATATGGCAGACGTTCTGGGCGATGAAACCGAAGCGAAAATCAACCGGACGATCTCCGAGTTAGAAGCGAAAAATGGCACGGAAATTGCCGTGGTTACCGTCCCCGAAACCACCCCATCCGCTTCTCCAAAGGCATTTACCACAGCTTTATTTAATGATTGGGGAATTGGCAAACGAGGAGAAGATAACGGCGTATTATTTCTGGTTTCTGTGGGCGATCGTCGAGTCGAAATCGAAACCGGTTACGGCATCGAACCCATTTTGTCCGATCGAAAAGTCTCTCAAATTATTGAAACTCACATCGTTCCCAAATTCAAAGCGGGAAATATGGATGGGGGGGTTTTAGGGGGAACGCAAGCGTTGGTAACCGCTTTAGATTCCACGACATCCCGACGGAGTTCTTTCCCATTTTCCCTCTGGCAACTGTTCGGTTCCGGGGTGACACTCGCGGGTTTGGGATGGTTCGTCAAGTATAAAGTCGATCGCCGTCCCCGATATTTCTCCCCAGCAGGGCGATCGCAAGTTAACAATCGAAGACGCAGTGAGGCAAAGGCTTCCGTACGCTGCCAAACCTGTCGCCATCCGATGACTGAATTGCCTCCAGATATCTTATCGGCTCGGTTGACGCTTCCCCAACAAACAGCCCAAGACCTGAATAGCGTGGAATTTACCGGTTGGCATTGCTCCCACTGCCAAGCTCGCCTCCCCCAGGGAAAGTTTCACCTGCGCGCTTACGTGAATCCTTTGACGGCTTACCAGGAATGTCCCCAATGCCGGGAACGGACGGTTGAGCGATTAAGTTCGATCGTCGAGCAGCCGACGTACTCCCAGCACGGACAGCGCTGCACGAGGTGGGAATGCTATTGTTGCAACTATAAAACTCAGGAGTACGCTGCTATCCCGCCTCTGGCTCCACCAGAACCCTCTTCGAGTACTCGTCGTTCTTCGAGTCGCAATTCTAGCAGCAGTTCCAGTAGCAGTAGTAGCTGGAGCAGTGGTAGTTCTAGCAATTTTGGTGGTGGTGAAAGTGGCGGTGGTGGCGCTGGTGGAGACTGGTAAATCGAGTTTGGTTAAAGTAGAAATTTGTAAAGTGGGCAGTTTTCCGTGCGGGAATTTCACTTCGATCGTCTAACTTTGATACTTGCTATCAAACTGCTTGCCTACCCCAAAAACTCTTATCTTTATGACAAAGCCGATCGACATCAACAATGAGTCAAAATCTTCGCAAAGAAACCTGGTGGCTGTCCTATGCAACTTTTCCTGATTTAATCTGGGCGCTTCTTCAAGTCTATGACAATGATGTCGCTGAAGTTTTAACAATGGATGGGGATAGATATAGATTTGAGAATGAAGAAGAAGCAAGATTATGGTTAAGTGAAGATGAGTATAGCTCTTTTACATCTCTTGATGAAGATGATGAAGAAGACTTAGGTTGTTCTATCTCCTCCATTCAGATTCCATCTGGAAATAGCGATAATGAGCTTGTTTCCAAAATGTACGTTAAGCGAAGGCATCTCTAATTTAGATCGAGTTCGGTTGAAGACTGATGATTCACCGTGAAGCGAGCTACTTTACTTTAAAAATGCTGGAGAATTATGAAACAATAATTGGATGATATATTTTTTGTATCGTACTTAATTGGAAACAAAAAACACCTAATATTAAAACAAAAAAGTAGGTAAAGCTATTAACTTCACCTATTTTATATTGGAAGACCTCTAATTCAAACTCTAATCGCCAACAAATGTT
>NZ_JADEXN010000140.1 GCF_015207075.1 Zarconia navalis LEGE 11467 | reverse complement strand
GTATTAGTATTGCTCGCATATCGGTTAGGAATGAGGATTGAATAACCTGTGCAATGTGCAATCAAGCTTACCCACCTCCCGAGAGGGGAGATCTCGGAGAATCAGCCTACTCATTCAATCGGAGATCTTATTAAATCCTCGATCTTTAGTTGAAAACATTTAAATTTCACGAAGATGAGCTGCGATGACTGCCACAACACCACGACCCACCCAACTTTCTTTAGAAGCGTTTTTGGCAATGCCAGAAACCAAACCCGCCAGCGAATATATCAACGGTCAAATTCATCAAAAACCCATGCCTCAAGGTGAACACAGTCTTTTACAAACTGAGCTGTTAGCAGCAGTTAATCGAGTTTCTAAACCTCAGAAAATCGCTCATGCTTTCCCCGAACTTCGTTGTATTTTCGGAGGAAGAGCGCTCGTTCCCGATATTACTGTATTTGAATGGTCGAGAATTCCTAGAAAAGAAAACGGTCGGATTGCCAATCGGTTTGAAACCTACCCAGATTGGACGATCGAAATTCTTTCGCCAGACCAATCTCCCAATCAAGTGATTCGGAAAATTGTATTTTGTCTTCAGCAGGGTACGAAATTGGGATGGTTTCTCGATCCTTCTGATGAATCTGTAACGGTATTTCAACCCGATCGCCTGCCGGAATTTAAAGAAAAAGACGATCTGCTCCCGGTTCTCGATATTCTGGGAGATTGGCAGCTTTCGGTGAATGAATTATTTAGTTGGTTGAGTTTAGATTGAGCGCTAATTTGTGAGAAAAAATCCCAATCTCTAGAAAGAGAGTTGAGGCGGTCGGCTCAATTGTTATGGTATGATGACTCGTCTCGTATCTAAATGCATCGATCGATACAACTCGATCGCGTGTTTTGTAGGCATAGGATCCGTCACGAATTCAGCCATACCAACCCAGAAACGATTGAGGAGAGAACGATGAAAAAAGTGACTGCCACGATTCGTCCCTTTAAGCTAGAGGATGTCAAACTCGCTTTAGTCAATGCCAACGTGTTAGGGATGACGGTGACTGAAGTTCGGGGATTCGGTCGTCAGAAAGGTCAAACCGGTCACTATTTGGGAGTCAACTACGAAATTGAGTTTCATAAAAAAGTCAAAGTCGAGGTGGTGGTTGAGGAGGACCAAGTGGATGCGATCGTAAAACTATTGAGCGCTGCGGCTCGCACGGGTAAAATTGGTGACGGCAAAATTTTCATCGAATCCGTTGAACGAGTCATCCGGATTCGGACGGGAGAAACGGGTCTAGAAGCGCTGTGATGGCGCGCGCGGGATACTCGACGACTAAAGCAATCGTTTCATCATCCAAGATCGTTTTTCCTCGATAATTTCGCTCGATCGCTGCCGAAATCGGTAAAGCTTACGCAAATATACAGAGAAAAGCCGAGACACCCTTTATATAAGATAAACTTATCAAACGAACGAGTTTCTGGGGTTTTACGGAGCTTCGAGCTTTTGAATAAATATGAAGGACTGAAGAAAAACTGTTACGTCACAGAATCTTCGCTGAAGAGCTAACTTGCAATTTAAATTGGCAGAGTCAGCGTTTTGTCTTTAAAGGAACACTATATTTTTTGATTTTACAAATAGTTATAAAGATAATCGGCATAATCGGTTTGTAATATAAAAATTGTGTAAAACAGGATATTAATTATACACAATCGATAGAAGTCAACCGTACCATCACATAAGAGAAAAATAAATCATACGATCGAGTGAAACGATAGTGAATATGCTCATTCAGATAGCTTGGATTCTTAATTGATATCTTTCTGAGTCGATTTATGTACTTTTGGGTAATTAAGCATTCAATTTATGCCAAGCGTTCGGATGAAAATTCAAACGACAAAAATGTATAAAAATGACTCGCTCTAATTCACTCACTCGAAAATGATTTTTGTGGCAAGTCAACTAGGGTAAGGACATGACGATGGAAATTACAATGAAGGATTGCTTCATCCGGTGCGATCGAGAAAAAGCGATCGTTGATTTTCAAAACCCTTCTCTCTCTGGAGGAGAGAATTGTGCGTTTGTCAGTAAGTTTTTGAATTTTGCGATCGAAACTCAACCACCTTTCGTCGTCTTGAATCTACAAGGATTACAATCGATCGATAGTTCGGGAATTAAGATGCTCTCGAAGTTTGTAATTCAAGTGCGTCACCAGAAACGAATCCACATGACAGTTCTGGGTTCTAAAGAGATTGGCTGGCATCAGAATTCTTTGACGTATTTGCGATCGTTGATGCCAAGTTTGAGACTGGAGTTAACTTGACAGAAACATTGTTGAGAAAAGCGACGCTATATCATATCGATAAAAAAGTAAGTTGGGTAAGTCTTCACTTTACCCAACTGAACCTTTTAAAGTCATAAACCTACATTTAAAACTTCTGGGTTATAGAGAACGATAAAAGTTCCGAAAATTTCACTCGTCTCTGAAGAATCGCTTTCTCCCGTATTTTTAGGGATGGGTGCTAGCATGACATGACGAACTAAGCCATTTTTTTTAGCTTGATAGAACTGTAGTTCGCCTTGATTTGGTAGAGTTTCGATTTGAAATCCTTTTCTGGCTAAATAAGGCTGTATAAATTCATCGTATAAAGTGGTGATTTCAATTGCCTTATCTTTTTTTTCAGGGTTGATAACAAACGTGATTTCTAGAACACCTGGCTTTAAATTTCCAAGACTGAAACTCGAATTTGCTACTTCAAAAAATCGATCGGTTAGTTGTGGAGATGTTGCCAGGTAGAAATACATTTGGTCTATATCTTTTAGTAGACTTCCTGTACCCTCTTCATCATCTTCTGGCAAACGAGCTAAATATTCTTGAATCCCTTCATCTATATTTTTTACAGCATCTTTTAAATTATTATCGACTTCCCCAGCAATATCTGAAGATACTCCTCCTAGAGCGGGATTTGGATTAACTTTAGGTGCTAGGCCATCCAATCTACGTTTTTTGTGCCTGAAGTTTGAAGTATTTGTTTCGGATGAAGTAACATCAGGCTGTTGTAATGCTGTAGATTCTTCCCGTATTCTTCTCTGAGAAACTGTCGTCGCGAAAGGTGGTGTAGTCACTTCGTCGGGTTCGTAGGTTTCCTCCTCAGCTGACACATTCTCGGATTCGGGTTCGTAGGTTTCCTCCTCAGCCGACACATTCTCGGATTCGGTTTGCGCTGTCGTCTTCTCGGTTTCGGATTGCTGTAGAGAGTTTACCGGAAGTGTTGTCAGCGGTACGGTGGCGATGGGTTCGGGTTCGGGTTCCGGCGCTTCGAGATCTAGAGAAATTGGCAGGCCCAGGAGGAAACCGTGAACGCTCAGGGAAGCGAGTAGAGTTAACCAACCCCAAATCTGCCATCCTAAAGAGACTTTCATCCGTTCCATGAATTGCGATCGGGTTTATCGTAGAACCCGGTTTGAACGAAAACGACGTTGACCTAATCCTGAGTATAACGACTCACCTGATAGCGATCGCCACCCCTCGGTGGAGACTCGCTACTCAGTATAAACCACACTTCGAGAAGTTGTCTTTTCTCCATCTCCTCAATCTCTACACAACTTAAAACCGTCAGACCGGATGGTTCTGTGGGCAATGACGGGTTCTGAGACAATCTCCATCCACGCATGCAAAAAACCGATTCCCCCTGAGAAAACACCCCTTGAGAAATCGGTTCTTCGATCGAATCTAGGTACTCGGTCTTGATGCTCTTGACGACTAACCGCAAGAACAACCGCTATGAGAGCAACTCTCACCCTTTTGATGACCGGTGGCGCACGCCTCGCTACAGTAATACTTCCCATCTTTGGAGAGCGCTGAATCTGTGGAAACAACACACAGGCAAGGTTCGCAGGCGCATTTCATTTGAGTAACGGTAGTCATGGCTTTTTGTTAATGGGTTTGACATTAATAAATTAACATATGAGCAAGTATTCATGCAATGGAAGTGACCCAGAGCGAGACCCTAAGACACGCGCGAGAGCGAGGAACGATAGAAGAGCTAGGGTTTTCAAATCACAATCCTTCCGGCACAATGAAACAAACATTTCATCGCTTTGAGCGATCGCCCAAGCTCGACTGCAACAGTCACGAACAGACAAAGCGGTTAAAACAGAGTTGAGATCGAAAGCAAGACCCCCAATCCTTATGAAACAACGCTGGATTTTATTTTTTCTCCTTCTAGTTTTTCCCACGGCAGCATTAGCCCAGGCAGAAGAGGCGACCCAAGGGAACCTTTTTGTCACTTTGGATAAGCTCTTCGCCCAGATTGTGGCGGTGATGTCCTCCGTCCTCTTTTTCAGTATTGGTGGCATTCCCTTCATCGTCATCTGGCTGATTGGCGGAGCGCTATTTTTCACCTTTCGGATGAGCTTTATCAACATCCGCGCCTTCAAACACGCAATTTTTGTCGTTTTGGGACATTACGACGATCCTGAAGAAGAAGGAGAACTCACCCATTTTCAAGCGCTTTCGGCAGCACTTTCGGCCACCGTCGGTTTGGGAAATATTGCCGGGGTGGCGATCGCCATCAGCGTTGGCGGGCCCGGTGCGGTGCTGTGGATGACCCTAGCCGGACTGTTCGGCATGACCAGCAAATTTGTCGAATGCACCCTGGCCCAGAAATACCGCGTCGTTAAACCCGACGGTCACATTTCCGGTGGCCCGATGTACTATCTTTCTCGGGGTTTAGCCGAACGGGGGTTGCGTCCTCTGGGCAAAGTATTAGCCGTCTTATTCTCTATTCTGTGCATTGGTGCGTCCTTGGGGGGCGGCAATATGTTCCAGGCCAATCAATCCTACGCCGCAGTCGCCAATATCATTCCCATACCGAGCTGGGCTTACGGTCTAGGGGTTGCCATTCTGGTTGCCCTAGTTATTTTGGGCGGCATCAAGCGCATCGGGTCTGTTGCAGCCGCCCTCGTACCATCCATGTGTTTGATTTACGTCCTCGCAGCGTTGTGGATTTTGCTAACAAATCTGACGCAAATTCCCGTCGCTTTCGGGACGATTTTCCAAGGAGCTTTCTCCCCCGAGGCGATCGAAGGGGGATTTGTCGGCGTGTTGGTACAGGGGATTCGACGAGCGGTGTTTTCTAACGAAGCTGGTATCGGTTCGGCCGCCATCGCCCATGCTGCCGCCCGAACCGACGAACCCGTACGAGAAGGTATCGTTGCGTTGCTCGAACCCTTTATCGATACCGTGGTGATTTGTAACATGACCGCTTTGGTGGTGGTGATTACCGGAACTTACCAGCAAAGCGATCTCTCAGGAGTAGATATCACCTCGGCTGCCTTTGGGACAGCCATTAGCTGGTTCCCGATCGTTTTGTCTCTAGCAGTGTTTTTGTTTGCCTTCTCCACGATGATTTCATGGAGTTACTACGGCGAACGGGCTTGGACTTTCCTGTTTGGGGAGGCAACCATGCCCGTTTACCGAGTCTTATTTGTCCTGTGCGTTTTTCTCGGATCCATCTTCAATTTGGGAGCCGTCCTCGATTTTAGCGATATGATGCTGCTTTCCATGGCATTTCCCAACATGCTCGGCGGCTTTATACTCTGCGATCGAGTCGCCGCAGAGACCAAAGATTATATGGAACGCCTGGGCAGCGGGGTCATGCCCGTTTATAAGTAGGGCTTCGGGAGGCTTAGGAGGCTTCGGGGGCAAGGGAAGAGAATTAAAAACTAGTCTTGGAATGTTGAACGGGACGGAAACCGACACCGCCCACTTTCGGTCAAAATTAAAAATTTAGACTTCCTTGTCTCCCTTGTCTCCCTTGTCTCCCCTCGGTCGGCGTTCCCTTGCGTCTGTCGCCGATGCGGGGTCCGACCGCTCCCCGTCCCCCCGTCTTTGAAGAACTTCATCATTTTGCCCGGTTTTTCGATCGAAACCCTTGAAGTTATTCATTAGACGCACCCAACAAAATTCATGCGAAGATGCTGGCTTTTTGGGTGGCTATTTCTGGCTGTGCCAGTGGTCATCTTAGCTCAAGCCCAAGACCGATCGATCGATCGGTTTATCGATGCAACCAACGCGGTATTCACTCAGATCGTAGAGGGGATGACGAATATTCTCTTCTTCAGTCTCGGTGGGGTTCCGTTAATCGTCCTGTGGTTGAGTCTGGGGGCGATATTTTTCACCTGGCGGATGAATTTTGTGAATTTATGGGCACTCAAACATGCCCTCTTCATTGTCTTGGGACGCTACGACGACCCAGACGAGGCCGGAGAAGTCACCCATTTTGAAGCGCTTTCTACGGCCCTTTCTGCCACCGTCGGATTAGGGAATATTGCCGGGGTGGCGATCGCCATTCAGTTAGGCGGTCCCGGTGCGGTATTTTGGATGACGGTGGCGGGATTATTCGGCATGACGAGTAAGTTCGTCGAATGTACCCTCGCCCAAAAATATCGCATCGTCAAATCCGATGGCACCGTTTTGGGAGGCCCGATGTACTACCTCTGGCGGGGTCTATCTGAAATGGGACTGCATCCTTTAGGTCAAGGTTTGGGAATCTTTTTTGCCTTTGTGTGTCTGAGTTCTGCGTTGGGTGGGGGAAATATGTTCCAAACCCACGAATCCTACATTGCCGTCTCTCGCATCTTTCCCTTACAGAACTGGCTTTATGGCTTCTTGATGGCGAGTTTAGTCGGAGCCGTCATTCTCGGGGGGATTCGTCGAATTGCCAAGGTTGCCTCCACTCTCGTACCGCTGATGGCCGCGATCTATACCCTTGCTTGCCTTTGGGTTCTTGGCGTCCATGCAACCGAGCTTGGGGGAGCGATCGCGACCATCCTTCGAGAAGCGCTCTCTCCAGGTGCAGCAATTACCGGCGGGGCGATCGGAGTTTTCGTTCAGGGGATTCGCCGCGCCGTCTTCTCCCACGAAGCCGGACTGGGGTCGGCAGCAATCGCCCATGCCGCCGCTCGCACCCGCGAACCGATTCGAGAAGGACTCGTGGGATTGCTAGAACCATTTATCGACACCGTCCTCATTTGTAATATGACAGCCCTGACAATCGTCGTCACCGGAGCCTATCAATTCGATTATGCCGACGGTCTCGCGGGGGTTCTGATGACCTCTAAAGCTTTCGGAACGGTTATTCCCTGGTTCCCCTCAATGCTCGCGGCTGCCACCTTTTTGTTTGCTTTGTCTACGATGATTTCTTGGAGCTACTACGGAGAGCAGTGCTGGATTTATCTGGTGGGGGAGAAGTACTCTCTAGTTTATCGCCTCTTATTTGTCTTCTGTATTTTTTTGGGTTCGGTGCGGGAAGACTTAACCACCATCATCGATTTTAGCGATATGACATTTTTCGTGATGGCGTTTCCTAATTTACTTGGCTGTTTTCTCTTATCGGGAAAAGTGGCCGCCGATCTCGACGACTATATGAAGCGACTCAACAGTGGGAAAATGGAGCATCGAGGTTAAAAAATCGAGAAAGGAAAGAAATATTAGTCGAGCGATCGACAATTCTAAACACAGCGAAGCGATCTCCATTTTTGGGCTAAGTTAGACTACGATCGGATCGATATGGGGATGGAGATCGAGTGGTGAAATAAACGATCGCTCGCGCTCGTTCCCTATCCACACATCGATCGCCCAAGCGCGAAGAAAGGAAATCGTCCCCTGAGAGTACATGCTACGTCAAATGTTTCCTCGAACGGCTTTAGTGAGTGCAATATTGGCTATAAGCGCAGCTTGCGCCGACGAACCCATCTCCACCCCCCTTGCGAGTCCACCACCAACCAACTCGATCGTCATCGGCGATATCTCCGACGAACCCATAGAAGCCATTTCTCAAACGCAACCCTTTGCCGATTACGTCGCCGCCAAGCTAGAAGCGTTCGATATCGGCACGGGGGAAGTCAAAATCGCGCCGGATATGGCAACAATGGCCGAGTGGCTCGAAGCGGGGGATGTAGATATCTACATCGATAGCCCTTACCCTGCGCTAATTGTCAGCCAGAGATCGGGCGCGCGACCCACTCTGCGACGCTGGAAAGATGGGATCGCCCAATACAATACCGTTATTTTTGCCCGTGCCGATAGTGGATTGAACTCCCTAGAGGATTTGAAAGGTCGAGCGGTCGGATTCGATGAAGAATTTTCGACCTCGGGATATCTACTACCCCTGGGATATATCGTAAAATCGGGATTTAAAGCCGTAGAACTAAAAGATGCCGCCGCCCCCGTACCCGCAGATCGAATCGGATATATTTTTACCGGGGAAGACGACAATACCATTCAGTGGACGATTAGCCAGAAAGTGGCTGCCGGAGCCATTGATGCACCGAGTTTTGAAGAAATTCCCGAAAGCACTCGCGCCCAATTGACAGTCATCGCCCAAACCGAAACCGTTCCCCGTCACGTCGTATTATTCGAACCCAACATGGAACCACAACTCCAAGCGGCAATTTCTGGCGCTCTCGTTAGTATGGAAGAAACTCCTCAAGGCAAATCAATTTTAAGGCTGTTCGGCGACACCTCTGAGTTCGATCGAATTCCCAGTCAACACGATCCCTTACAATCCGCGCGCGAGTTGTACGAAAAGATTCAGAGCCAATGAAAAGGACGCGACACCTGAGTTGGAAGCGATGGCCGATCTCCGTTAAACTCGCCCTGACAATGACCTTTTCGATGGTGGTTGCGGTGGGTGGCGTTACTTGGCTATCGCTGCGTCGCGAACGGCAAAGTTTTCAGACGGAACTCGAAGTTCGAGCCGAATCGATTTTGGATTTGGTCTCGGCAACCTCTGCCGATGCCCTCTACCGATTAGATATCAAGGATTTATCTGACCTGTTCGCCCAACTCGCCCGGCAAGAGATTGTCGTCTCCGGAACCATCTACGATGCTCAAGGACAGGCGATCGTGGAGACCGATCGCGTCATCCCCACCTACAGTCTCGTCTCCGATCCCTTGGGAGAAGCATTGCTAGAGGATCCAAAAACGGTTTTTCTGTGGCAGGAAGATCGACTGGTGGCCGGCAAAGCCGTGCGAGTTGGAAACCAAGAGATCGGAGCGATCGGCGTGAGTCTGTCTACTACGACCTTGAAGCAAAAAATGGCAATCGTTCGCCAGCGTGGAATGTGGGTTGCCCTATGCTCGGTCGGTGGGGGGGTTTTGCTTGCCTTATTCGTCAGTCGTTCCATCACCGGAACTCTCAAGCGCATGGTTGATGTGACCGGGCAGATTGCGGCGGGAGATTTCGATCGAACCCTAACGGTGGAGAGCGAAGACGAATTTGCCCTGTTAGCAAATGCCTTCAACAGCATGACCTCCCAAGTTCGCAACATGGTGACTTATCTCGAGCATCGGGCTGAGGAGCTTCAGAAAAGCGAGGAAAAAAACCAGGCACTTCTCGAGGCAATTCCCGATGTCATGTTTCGCGTGCGCCGAGATGGGATGTATCTAGACGTGCAAGTGTCTCCCGAACAGCGGGGGCAACTGCTCCTTTCCCCCAGCGGTATTCTCGGCAAACATCTAAAGGAAGTCTTACCCGTCCCGATTGCCGATCGCATCATGTATTATGGCAAACGGGCGCGGGAAACCGGTAAAGTGCAAATTTTCGAGTACCAGCTCGAAGTTCCCGACAAGCGGGAAGAAGCGAAGTCTCAACTGCGAGATTTTGAGGTGCGGCTGACGGTGAGTGGAGACGATGAAGTGTTAGCCATCGTCCGAGAGATTACCGAGCGCAAGCGCTACGAAGCCCAAATTGAAACCGAACGCCACCAGCTCCAGCAAATTATCACCCACGCCCCCGTGGCGATCGCCATGTTCGATACCCAGATGCGGTATCTCGCCTACAGCGATCGATGGCTCCAAGAACACGATCTCCAAGATCGAGTATCCATCGGCGATCTTTATTACGAAGGCGTTTCCGATTTACCCGACACTTGGAAAGCGGCCCACCAGCAGGCGCTAACGGGAGAAGCCCTCTCCTGCCCCGAAGACTGCTGGGAGCGCACAGACGGTCAGAAAATTTACCTGCGCTGGGCGCTCCACCCCTGGTATATCGATGGGGGTGAAGTTGGTGGGGTGGCCATCGCCATCGATAAAATTAACGAATTGGTGGAAGCGCGGGAAGCCGCACTCGAAACGGCTCGCATCAAGTCCGAGTTTTTGGCCAATATGAGCCACGAAATC
>NZ_JADEXN010000139.1 GCF_015207075.1 Zarconia navalis LEGE 11467 | reverse complement strand
GAGAGATAAGACATCCTGATAACACGCTCTATGCAACACGTAACACACTTGGTCTGGTAATCATGATTACCAGACCAAGTGTGTTACGTGTTGCATAGAGCGTGTTATCAGGATGTCTTATCTCTCGTTACACGCTTCTCGTACCGCGTTACAACAAATTGAGTTCTCGTTACGTGTTGGTGGTGGCTGAAACCCATACGGGGTGGGGGTTGTAGGATTGTAGTTTTTAACGTGTTACCACCTTATCAAAACGTGATACGAATATCTTATCTCCTTTACAGAACACGTTACGATATTTCTATCAATCGACTCGTAACACGTTGCTCGACTTTTAAATTTCTTATAACGTGTTCTGAATTTTCGTAACGTGTTAGTCGATGTGTCCCTCCATCGATGACGCTCGATATGTCCCTCCATCGATGACGCTCGATATGTCCCTCCATCGACCACCATCGATACACGCCTCCACCGACGCGCGTCCCTCCATCGACCATCGTCGATATGTCCCTCATCGATGACGATCGGATGTCCCTCATCGATGACGATCGATATGTCCCTCATCGATGACGATCGGATGTCCCTCCATCGACCATCGTCGATATGTCCCTCATCGATGACGATCGATATGTCCCTCATCGATGACGATCGGATGTCCCTCATCGGTGGCGATCGGGTGCGTCCCTCACCCGTCATTCTCGCGACCTGCAATTTCATATCCGGGGCATACATCGCCATAGCGCCCGCTGGCTGTCCCAGGAAGACCATCTCACCTCCCTACCTTTGGGATTAATCATTTCTCCCACTGTCTCGCCTCTAAGACCCCTCACGGGCTGCGCCCTTCTGACCCGAGGGCTGTTGTTCGCAATAGTCACCGATTCTGCCTACCCAAATCGCCGGAAAATCCCACTAACCCCCTATAGTGCCGGTCGTTTTTTTCGCAAATCGCTGAAACGCCCTCCCAGTAAGCGTTAGACCTTGCGCCAAAAACGGGTGTTTTTCAGAAAGTGCCCGTTTTTGGCGCGCACTCAAACCCCCATTCTCTCGTTGACAAAAATCGCCTATTTCACCCCTCGTCATTCTCATTAACACCGAAAATCGCCCCCAGATTTCCCCAGAGGCGATCGAGTATCTCGACAGATTTCTTTGACTCGATCAGATCCTGAATCTCGGTCGAGATGTCTTTCCCTTGATGACTATCCCGATTGTGGAAGAGGTCGGTTAGCCCGTGCTTGTGGTTGTGGTCGCTCACCAGCCCATGATGCTCATCAAACCAGCGCGCTACTACCTGACCGTTGCAGCCGGACAACTGACGGACGGCATATTTATCGAGCGACCATTTCTTATCGGTCATGTCGCCAGCGGGAAACCGGTCGTTATGGTCGATGATGGCTTGTACCGCGCGCGCAATCCGTTCGTCACTGGCTCCCGTCCCCCGCGCCGGTCTGTCGTACTCACCCAAGCCGAACAGCTCATCGTTGCTCACCTGCGACCAATCGCGGGCGACTTTACGCTTGGTTGGTTGTGGCTTTGGAGTTGGAGTTGGAGCGGGTTGGGGCTGTGCGGTCTGACCTTCTACCAATCGCTCCATCATCTGGGTCAGCGTGTCGAATTTGGCTTCAAGGGCATCGAGTCGGGAATCGGTTTGAGATGAGGTCATTTCTTCATCCTCTGAAGTGGTGGGTTCGGATTGGACTTCGGGTTCGATCGGGACTACTAACTTTTCAATCATCGTGACCACGAGCCGATCGATGACCTCGTGATAGCTGCAATCCCACAATTCAGACCATCGGGCGATCTGTTCTTTGGTTTCGGGCATCACCCGAATGCTAGGGAATTTTTTGTAGGGGATTGATTCAGGCATGGTGGGGTGTGGGACTTCTCCGTTGACTCGATAATCGCTGTAGCCGATGGTGGTGGTGATGTGCTTAAGATCGTTATCGGTCGGAGATTCTCCAACGAAGTGACCGAGCAATCGGGCCGCATATAACATCTGTTCTCCGATCGATCCGTCACCGATATCTCGCTTGGTGGCAATCGCACTGTAGGCAGCTCTGAGGGCTTTGCAATTTCCCTCCGTCTCTCCTTCTCGCGTGGGCAATACCGAGGCGAATTCACGCTTGACCGCCCGGTTGATTGATTTATTCGTACGGCGGTCGATTTCGTCGTTCTGCCGTACCAGGTCGCGGGGATTGTTGGCTCTGACTTCTTTGAGAAGGCTTTTGAGTTCCGTTCGCTTTCTCAGATGTCCCAGGGTCGAAACGACCAACTCAGCAGGAGCAAGAGTAGCGATGGAAAATATGGGCTTCTCATCTCGCTTTTTTCCTTGTCCCTCGAATATGACTTGGTAATCGCCGTCAACGCCAAATTTGGCTCGGGCAACAATCTCATGGGGTCGTCGTCCGGTCAGAGCAACCAATCCAGCGACAATCTCCCAATGGTCATCGGACTGAACCAGAGCGATCGCTTTGTCGATGACCTCACCGGGATTAAGGGTTTGGGCGTTCCCCAATCGAGATATCACCCGGTCAGTGTCGTTGCGCTCGACCCACTCGGAAGCATTCAGCCCGCAATACTTGAAGAATAGATGTCTCAGGGTCTTGGAGCCGTCGCGTTTCTCTTCCTGATAGGCGTTTAGCCCGTCTTTGAGAAGGATCGGACGAAATAGCTTGTAATATCCGTGTTTGCTGAGTTTCGTCCCCAGAGTGCTGACCTTAAACCGACTTCTGAGATATTGATTTTCAGCGCTGGCAATCTTGGCAATAGTGGGTTCGTCGTAGAGATTGCCGCAAGCTTCGTAACAAGTTTCGGCACGGCGATCGAGATTCCGTACCCCTTCGAGAGACTCGTAAAGTGCCAGGGCTTCTCGCTGGTCTGCTGTGTGTTCTGGAATGGTAGTGGTCATTGATTTAATCTCGTAACTTGTTACATTATAACAGAACACGTTACAAGAATGCAAGTACCTTGTAACGTGTTCTTGTTTTGTCGATCGGGCGATTGGTGAAATATGGCGATTGGGTTGGTGAGTTTATTTTGGTTAATTGCTAATCCCGATCGCCGTCGATATTTCTATCGATCGCCCGGTTGATGGTTGTTTGGTTGCTTCAAAGCAAATCGCCCGTTATCGATCGCCTCAACAATTCCCAACCCCACAATCGCGATCGCCAGCGCCCCGATGACCACCGGGAGGGATTGGATGCGGATGCGCCAGGTGAGATGCCTCTCTGGAATAGGCTTCATTACATTGAGCGGCGGGTCGAATCGACGAATCTCTAAGGCTTCAATCCAGTCCAATTCATGGGCTTGGCATAGTCGGTAGTGGAGTCTGATTCCACCCATCTGCTGCAACGCGAGCTTCCGATGATGGACTTTCGACCCGGTGGCATTCCAGCGACGATGAACGGAGCGCGATAACCCCACGTATTGGACTTCTAAACCCTTCCTGGCATAGTAAATTCCCGGTTGCTTTGGAAGGTCGTTGACGCGCGTTAAATCGA
Source organism: Zarconia navalis LEGE 11467 (assembly GCF_015207075.1). GTDB lineage: Bacteria > Cyanobacteriota > Cyanobacteriia > Cyanobacteriales > Geitlerinemataceae > Zarconia > Zarconia navalis. The sequence continues at coordinate 6,690 of NZ_JADEXN010000139.1, read as the reverse complement.
CGCTGGGGTAGGTTAGAACCCTCAACAAATCAAGCATTAGATTTTCCTCGTGAATTTGGAAAAGCGCGATCGGGAATCGAACCCGATCGAGAACCTATTCGCGCCGATTAGTTACTGCCCATTCTTGTGTTGCAAGTATTTAGATTTACCTACATCTGACAACTTATCGAATAAGTTGTTTTCATCGATAAACTCTACGATTTTATCGATGGGTAACTCTACTTGTACTTCATAAAACGTTGAAGCGAAATCATGATATTCCTCCTCTTTTTCGTAGAAGTGTATCCCCGTAAAATCTTCATACACCCGGTAGTTAGAAATTGCAAAAATCGTTCTGGGGTTGTTGGTCATATTATTAAACCTCTCGGTTAATGGTTTTCAGGATTTGGGATTACTCCCAAAAGCGCGGGTAGGAATCGAACCCACCCGAGACCAGTTCGCGCTAGTAACTAATAGTTACTTATAGATAAACTTGGACTGAGCTTTTGTCTTTTTGCAGGACGAACAGTACCCTCGTCCATCCTTCCGATCGGTCTTCAAGATCACATCGCACGTTGGGCAGTGAGGGAGAGCGTCGGACAGTGACGCGCACCCCCCATTGCGAGAAAAGACGCTGGCTTTTGACGCTGGGTCATTTCCTTGCGGTGTAATAGTTTCAGCCTGACGCGCGTCATTCTCCGTCACTTTTGCGTCACCCCCCTGACTCTCCGATTTGGACGCGATCTGACCCTTGATTTCCTCTGCCAGCGCCTCCGAGTTACTAACAGTATCGACATCAAAAACAGCGTCATCAAAGTTAGGTAAAAAGAAGAGCTTGGGAGACTGACCAGCGACTACAAGAGCAAGCCGCAATTCGCGAGCGCTATCAGTAACCAGGCGATTCTTAGACTCCATATACTGCTCGATTGCGTCCATATTTTCCGAAAGTTTACCCAGGGTTGCATCGCTTCCTTTGCCCTTTCCGTAGGCGTTGAGATAGATGCGAATCTTGTTGACCCCAATAACAATTTCAGTGAAGAGCGATCGGTCGTCGGTCATGAATCCGGGGATAGTTTTGGTCATTACCGATTGACCTGAAACGATGTAGCCGATGTTGTTATGTCCCCCCTGCTTGAGTAGTTTTTTCATCTCGGTGGCGTGTTTCTTGGGGTCGCTCGCGTCGCTAAGGGTGTTGTCGAACTCATCCCAGACGTACAGGTGGAAGAACTCGGAAGCGTACCGGGGGTTCTGGACTCGGAACTCGTAATCGTCGATTGCATCCCCAAACGACTTCACCGCCTGGGTTTGGTCTCCATACTTGAGGAAAGCAGCCAGCGGATAAGTGTCGCCATCTTTGAGAGACGAGTTAGCGCTTGGATAGCTGACCGAAACCAAGGTATGTGGGACTTTTTTACCCTTGGGAACGTTCGCCATTCGCGCCCCGGCTGCAAGCATCTTGGAGACCATCACCGCCGTCGTAGGGGTCTTACCAGCGCCGGGGTCGGCAATCAGTCGGTAACGCCAGGGATTCGAGGTCACGTACCGAATAAACTCGTCAGAGGAGCCAACCAAATGGGAGATATCCGAATCCTTGATTCGAGGTTCGGTGCGAGCTGTCACGGTAATGACGTTGGCATAGTCGAGTTTGGCGAATTTACCTAACTCGGAAAGTCGAAGGCTGGTCTGGATTTTGGGGGCGTGGGCGTTGAGATTGCGAACCAATGCGCTCGGATCGATGGACTTGGAAAATCCGAACCCAATCTTGATATCGCCGTTGGTCGTCTTGACTCCCTGGACTTCGAGGGGCATTTCTGCGACCGCCCATAATTCCTTGGCAATGTCGTTGGCGACCCGTGAAGCCAATTCGTAGGAGCGAGGGAGATAAATCGGTTCGGTCAGCTCCCCCCGTTTCTCTTGCTGGAGCTTGGCAAGCTTGGCATTCAGTAAAGTGATTTGATTGGACTGGCAGCGTTTTTCGTTGGTCAGAGTTTCGTAGATTCGGTCGAGTGCCCGTTCGGTGTTGGTTTCGAGGTTGTCGGCAGTTTGATACAAGTAACCGTTCAGTTGTTCGGCTCCAGTACCCCACTCCTTAAACCTGACGGCGTTATCGATCGCCCGCTGGATGAGAACCTCGCTCTGGTTCCAGATGTCGGCTAGTTGGCGCTTATATTCTGCGTCGAGTCCATCGGCGATCGCCACTTCGAGTTCGGACTGGGAACTGTCTCGGTAATCGTTGAGTTGAGCCAACGCCTCATCCCGTTCCGCGATAGCTTCCTCTAGTCCCACCTTTTCCGCTGCTAAACCGCACTCTAAATCGCTATTGAGGTCATGCAGGGCTACGGTCGCCTCTTGAGCTTTTCGAGCCGTTTCCAGGGCGATTTTGAGCTGCTTTTGGATGTTGGTAATGGAGGATTGAAGGTCTGACTCGACGCGCTCCAATTTCTCAACTTTGTGGGTGGCTTTGTCCCGTTCGGAGCGGATTTGAGCGATTTCTCGTTCGATCTTATCGTTTTTGCGTTCGGCGACCTGAGTGGCGACGATGGCGGATGGGACAGCGGTCATCGCTCCAGCGACGGGATTCTGAGTGGCTAGACCGCCGATGATTCCGGCGATGGCGGCGGCTGAAAGGGTGGGGAGAATATGGAGAGGATTCATAGTCTTATGTGATGGTTATGTGACTGAGTTGATGAGTCGGGACGAGATGACCCGCCCCGATAGTGTTACTGAGCGGGTGGAAGCGATAAACCAGAGGTCAATGCTTTGAGGTCGGATTCGAGTTTGTTACTTTTGGCGGCCGCAATTTCAGATCTGATTCGCGCTTGTTCGATGTCCTCGTCAAGTGAGGTATAAGCGTAGTCCCGTACTTGAGTCGCCGTGGTGGTTTGGCGACCGGCGATATCGAGCTTGAGGAACTCTTGCTCTAACAATTCCTCGGAAGTCCGATACTTGACCGCCTTGCCTTTGGTTTCGTTGATGGTGGTCGCCGCGTCGATTCCCGCGCCGATGGCTTTGGCTTGTTTGCCGATGGTCTCGAATCGTTTCTTGCTGGTATCCATCGCCAGACCGACAGAATCGAGAGCGTTCTGGGTCTCTTTGTAGATGAGTCGGTTTCGATCGTGCTGCTCATCCGTGACCCGTGGCATGGACTCTGAAGGAGCCAGGGGGTCAGAAATGTTGTAGTTGGTCGGCTCGAAAGCAGGCACTGACTCACTCACGTTGTCCGGGGTTAAGTCGGATAAGCCGTTTACTGTAAGCTCCCGCCCTTGGGGGGTGTTGGCGATCGCACTCGATTTGGACTTGGTGGATTTGGATTTGGATTTGCGACCGGAATTTACCTTGTCTACGGCTTTCTTGGCGCGTTCGGCTGCGGTCTTACTAACAGATTTTTTAGCTGGCATGGTTGGAAATTCCTAACTTGTGGTTGATGATTTGGCGCATTGCGGCGAACTCGATCTGGATTTCGGAGAGTTCTTCGCAGATTTCTCGGTGATTCTCAGAGAGGGATTCTTTGAGGTCTAAAAGAGGTAGAGCTTCCTGCAAGTCCTCGTATTGGGTTTCGAGGGACTCTCTGAGGGCTTCGGGACTTCGATCTTCATTCATCGCTCGAACCTCCGATGGTCTTGAGGGGGATTCGATCGAAGGTCAACTCGTGAGGAACTGAGGCGGTTGGGAGTTCACACACAACACCTTCCTCAGCTACCCGACAATCGAAGCGCACTCGCTGACTGTCTTTGAGTCCGAGTTCGTATCCGGTGTATATCGACGCTCCCACCGTTGCAAGGTACAGGGAGAACGTGACCCATTTAGAAGTAACAATGCGAGCGATGAGCGGCGGTTTATTCTCAGCAGTCATGTCATTATTGATTTATTGGTGTTAATGCCCGATTTGCTATGCGTTCGGGCGGACGCTTGAGGGATGGTGTGATTCGTGTCACATCGTCCCTCTCTTAAATTTGGCGGTATTTTTCAGCCTCCGATAGGCGACGTTTGCGACCTTGCTGCGCTCCCTTCAATAGGTCTCTGAGCCTTGAATACCGAGCGATCCGAGCGTCGATGACCGAGCTAGATGGATAGTCTTTGCAAATCCCGATCGCGATATCCAATGCTGAGATAGCAGTTGCGATGTCGGTGTGTCTTAAGGTCGTCATGATTCGATGGAGTCCTTTTCTAGTCGGTCTTTCAGGTCTCGAAACCTTTGCAGCTCTTGATTTTCTTCCTCAGTTCGATCGCCTCCGAGCGTCTCGAAGTAATCGACCTCGTACTCGACAGTCTCAAGTAGCCAGTTGTATTGAGACTCGTCCAAGCTGATGGTGATATCAGGCATTTTGATGACCCCAGATGAGGGAAGTGGGGACGGATAAGACGCTGAAGTACAGGCGGTTTAGCCATTGGAGATAATGCGCCCAGGGACTCAGCGGAGCCATTAGGTTGTGTCCGGGCATGAAGATTGCATAGTCGTTATCATTTTTTGACTTGACATCCGCATTTGCACGGTCTGAGTTCTCGCCAGTCGATTCGCCGTTGGAGATAGGAAAACCCTCGGATGTCTCGTCCTCGTCATCAAATTCTCCATTCCCATATAAGGAATCTGCATGGGGGTCGTCCTCGTCCTCAAACTCAACTCCGGTCGTCGGTTCGTCGTTGACTTGGGCGCGATCGTATTCCTGAATCGTTCGAGCCATCGCAGCCCAATCGGTGGGAGCGGAGGCGGTCAGGTCGGGTTCGAGGTCGTCATCTTCGGTGGAGGTCAGTTCGTTGAGAATCGCTTGCCATTCACTCTTCAGGCTCAGGTTGTGGTTCGGATAAATCTCTTTGACTTCTTTGGTAGTGGTGACTCCCAGGGCTTCGTAGACTTCGGCTTTGATTTCGATGAGTTTCATGTCGTGTCTCGTGAGGTTTACGTTGAGTGAATTGGGCGTTCAGTCCTGGGTTTTGGTCGCATCGCTCCCATCAGCCAATCCCATTGCTGCCAATGTGGAAGCGTCGAGTTGACCGCTGAGAATCAGTTCCCGCAATTGGTCGCCTTGGCTTTTCAGTCGGAGCGCATCCGCTGCCACTTGGTTTAGAAATGTCGCGTTTGTCGTTTCCCGATTGCGGGTAGCAGCCGCTTGAAGTTGTTCGACTCGCTCCTGCCCTTGGGAATAAGTGTCGAGTGCAGAACTTTGGGAGGCTTGGGAATCGACGAACTCCACATCAACCGCCTCTACTTGGTTCTGGGATGTTTCGATCGCTTGTTCCCATCGGCTGAATTGAGACAGGGCAGATGGAGCGACGGCAAGGGCTGATGATTCGGAAACGGTCTGCTGTGGCTGGACTTGGGGCTTAGCTTTGGGGTCATAACCGTACTCTGCCCAAACTCGCTTCTGATATTTGGCGGGCTTCTCGGAAATCATCACAAGCAATTCGCTCTGTGCTTCGCTCGTGATTTTGTCACCTGTAGTTAGAACAGTGAAATCGGGGGCGATCGGTTGCCAGACTTTCGCCAAGCGTTTTACGAGCTGACCGACGTAGGCAGGAGTGATGTTGTTGGCGGTGGCAAACTCGCGACGAGTGAGAGGGGTAAACTGTTTACCCTTCTCAACTAAACGGTTTACTAAACTATCTGAAGTGTTTACTAAACTGTTGGGTGAATTGTTTAGGACTTCTACCTCAATTGGCTCTAAGTCTTGGGTTACAGTGCTTTGGGTCATTTGTTTACGTCTGTAGGTGAAGTGTTTAGCTGTTAATAATCTCAATATAAACACTTTTATTCACGCTGTCAACACAATTTTGTGAATAACAGCGCTATAATTGAGACTAGGTAAACAAAAACCCTTGCAGTCCCGTGCTTTCAAAACACGAAATTTCTGCAAATTTGAGACAATCTACGGGAAGGTCATAAATGAACACAATGCCTAAGCCACCCAGAGCTACCGGAAAAAAAGACGATCGAATACTTGTATCGGGACTTGGAGAGTACTACGACGATCTACTTACCCTAGACGCTTGGGTAAATGGACGCAGCAAGCCACAGCAAGCCAACTCGTTATTATGCGCCAAGCTGATGGAGAGGGAAGGTCGGATCAAAGAGCGCGTTGCATACCTTGCAGGAAAAAGAGGAATTAGCGCTGATGAGATGTGGGTACAAATACTTCGAGGTGATGCTGAAAAAATCCACCCAGAAGAATCGGAGCAATCATCAGTGTACGCGCAAGAATAGCGATTCAGCTTCACTACCTGAAAAGCTCGATGCTGGTGAAGACTTCCAAGCACTTTTAGTCTTCGTTCTCTAACTTTTCCAAGTTGGATTTGTCCGGAGTGAAACCCCTTCCCGAAATGTTACTGACGGCACGAGAAATAAATGATAGTAAATAATCTAGGAGAGTTAGGATTAACATCTTTCAAGAGACTTCCTCACCGAACCTTGCAAGGGAGAGACTCGTTGCCTAGTAGCTCGGGAATTTATATAGTTTTCGCAGGAGGATCGATAGTATACGTTGGACAATCAGTTGACATTAAGCAACGATGGAAATCCCATCATAAATACGATGAATTGACAAAATACCCAAGGGTTGCCATACGTTTCTTCCTAGCGCCCGTCGGACTGTTGGACGAGTTTGAAGAGTATCTAATAAAAAGGTTCGTACCCTTATTGAATGAGTCGATCAAGCTTGGGTACTTAAATAACCTTAATTCGCTTGTGACCACCTACCACCACCACCACCACCACCA
>NZ_JADEXN010000138.1 GCF_015207075.1 Zarconia navalis LEGE 11467 | reverse complement strand
CCCCAAAGCACCCGATACCTTCACGTTTAGCGACCAACTGCGCCATCAGCTCAAAGGATTGGCATTGGTCGCCATCGAAGCGATCGCACCCTGGGAGAGGGTTTTGGACTTTCAGTTCGCTCGCCGTCCCGGAGATCCGATCCTTTGGCACCTGTATGCGGAGATTATGGGGAACTACAGCAACGCCATTCTTACCAACGCCAACAACGAAATTGTCACCGCCGCACACCAAGTCAGCGCCGATAAGTCCCGCGTGCGTCCCGTTCTCACTGGAGATGTCTACGAAGTGCCTCCCGCACTCACCGATCCGATGCCCAGCTTAGAAGAGTCGCAACAGCACTGGCAAGAACGAGTGGCGTTAGTTCCCGGAACCCTGCGCCGAAATTTGGTGAAGAGCTATCGGGGATTGAGTTCGGCGTTGGTACTCTCGATGGTACGCTCGATCGGTTTAGATCCCGATCGCAATACCGATACCCTGAACGAGTCGGAGTGGACGCAGTTATTTCAAAAATGACAAGAATGGCTAGAAGTTTTGGAAACCGATGGGTTTCAACCGGGTTGGACAGTTGGAGGGTATACGGGTCTCGGCTGGAATCTGGATCGAGTTGCCGATACCGTGCAAGTTCTGCTCGATGGTTACTACACCAAAGAATTGAACCACCAGGAATTCAAACAACTTCGCCATCAACTCGCTCAAAAACTCAAGAACCTACTGGCGAAATTGCGGGTGAAGCAAAATACGTTTCAGGAACGATTGCAGCAATCGGATGATGCTGATTCTTTCCGGCAGCAAGCGGATTTATTGATGGCTTATTTACACCAATGGCAGCCGGGAATGAAGAAAATTCTATTAAATGATTTTGAAACGGGAGAACCGGTAAATATTCCCCTCAATCCCGAAAAAAATGCCGTTCAAAACGCACAATTGCTGTATAAGAAACATCAAAAACTAAAACGCGCTCGTCTAGCTGTCGAGCCGCTCTTGGCACAAGTTAATGGCGAAATTTCTTATTTAGAACAAGTAGAGTTAGCTCTCGATCGAGATAGCGAGTACCAAACCCCTGCCGATTTGCTCGCCCTCGAAGAAATTCGCGACGAACTCATCGAACAGGAGTATTTACCCATTCCCCAATACCGCAGTCGGAGCAATGTGGATGCGACGAAAAATCACTTTCATCGCTATCAAACCCCCAATGGTTTTGAACTGCTCGTCGGGCGCAACAACCAGCAAAACGATCGCCTTACCTTTCGCGTGGCAAACGATTACGATTTGTGGTTTCATACCCAAGAAATTCCCGGCAGTCACGTTTTATTACGCTTAGAACCCGGTGCCGTTCCCGAGGATAAAGATATGCAATTTGCGGCCAATTTTGCGGCGTATTATAGTCGTGCAAGTCAAAGCGATATCGCTCCGGTTATTTATACCGAACCGAAGCATGTTTACAAACCCAAAGGCGCAAAACCAGGCATGGCAATTTACAAACACGAACGAGTTGTGTGGGGGCAACCACAGCAGGCGAAAGCCAAGATATGTAAGCTAGAATCTTGAAAAGAATCAATTTTTTTATCGATCGTTAAATTTTTTAAAAGTGTAATGAATTATATGCCAGGATTCGTTGGCATCAAAAAATCTGTATCGACAGAAGAACTCCAAATATTATTAGAACAGTGGAAAAAGCCAAATAGTTACTACTGTCTTCGATGGCATCATCAAGCGAGCGATATCGTCAAAACCTTGAAGGAAGCGTTTCCCTCTCCCGAAGGACGAATGTTCGATGCCGAGCGCGAACTGCGCTGGAAACAATTGACTCAGAGTACATTTAGTCTGCTGCTTTTGAGTGAAAATGAGGATATAACTCAATTTGAACCTTTAATTGGAAGTTGGGAATATGAAGATCGAGCATCAATTTCCGATCCCGATATTAAAATTCGCCTTCCTCAAAAGATGACGATCGAGTCTGGGGAGATCGGACAGCGTTACTTTCGCGATCGCGATACCGGTACCGTCCATTTTATTGCTCTGACTGTTATGAAGCGATTGTAAAATCTTGCGAAGCTATCGATTTTGGGAAAATTACTAGCACGCTAAATGGACAACTTGGAGGAAGAACTTCTTGAAAATCCTACATTAATTTGGGGACGGTCGGCCATGCAAATCCAAGCATCTTTCCAAAAAGTAGGCTATGGTGCAACGATCGAGCAATCGACCAAAGGATCTAAACGTTCTATTCAAATTAGAATTCACGGACATCCCGATATTACCAATATACAAGTACATCCTGGAGGAGGAAGGCATCTGGGTCGTTACTATAAAATTTCGACATCAACACAAGATAAAATTAAAGTAGTAGATAAAGCCTATAAGCCAATCGTTGGAGAAAAAGCAAAAATTATTTATGTTGACGAAAATAAAGAGTAAGATATGATAACACTAACCGATCGAAAAAAAATCGTAAAAGTCGACCGCGTTAATTCAGTTTATGAAGCATCTCAGCTAGATGAATTATGCGTAGATATTATTAGCATTAGTATTAGTGATAGCATTCAGTTTTCAGATCGACGTAAAGTTTTAGAGAAGGAAGCAATTGAGATTCAAAAAAATTTAAAAAATGCGAAACTATGCGGTCAGATTTCTGTTCGAGATTGTAATACTCAGTCTTGTCTAAATTTCATTCAAAACTGTGGATTAACTTACGTCCAACTTCCTTTTCCTGAAATTCCACCGATCGACTTTCGGCGAACATTGCAGGAACTCGGAGTTGGTTTAATTTATGCTGGCATTGAGGCATCTTACGATGACGATCCCTCCTGGATTTTGAGTCGGTTCCAGGACGTAGAAGCGCTAAATACAGAATATTTTCAGATTGAGATTCTTCCCGTCGTTCAAAATTCGTGGAGTTTTTTTAAAAATGAATGTCCAAAATACCCCGAAGAACTTCAAATCGAAGATATCAACCAAATTGCAACGATAAATCCAGTAATCATTTCAGTAGACTTTAACTCAGATAATATTTTAGAAATCGTTAAAAAATTGAATAACGTGCGTGGCATTGGATTGACTCTAGGGACTCTTGCTTCAAAGCAATATTTACCCCATACCTTGGAATTTCCCCAGGCGATCGAGCTTTTGAAAACTCTGCGCTCGTCTGTCGGTGAGGTGATAGTATAAATCCCCTTCAAACCGCTTGTCGATCTTGCTGAAGTCGGTACATATGCTCGAACAACTGCCAGCAATACTGCTCGGAAAGTCCGCAAGTCACCGCACCCCGAAGTACCACTTGAAAATACCAATCGTTGGGAGCCAGTTCTCGGGAGAGTTTATCGACGACAGTGTAGGTTCGCACTTGGGTGTAGCGACGATCGCCCGATTCCACTTCAATGGTTTCCCGACGATAGCCACAGGTGGGAACCTCCTCCCGTTCGTCGAGACGATCGCTAAGTCGCCACGGCAGGCGATACAGCACCCCTTCCACCCGAGACTGGGAATCGCGGACGACATCGAGAACGCCACAGTTGCGATGGTGCGATCGACGATTGAATGCCAAACGGTAATTCTTGAGGATAGCCGTTCCCACGACGTAGTTGCGGGTATTTTCCCCCAGGGTACGCTGCAAATCCACAGGACACATACAACTGCCGTAGGCAAAATAATAGAAAGTCGGTTCGATGGAGGGAGGTTGAGCCGATGGATAGATTTGGTTCGTCACGGTCGCGAGTTTTTCGGACTGAGGATAGTTACTTTTGCTGCATTGTACGCGATCTTCGGGGCGATCGCCCCGCGATCGAAAGTAAGGTCGCCAGGGAAGCCCACGATCGTAATATAAGTAAGACAATAATTGACAGGTTCGGTTGAAAGCCTTTCTCTTTTTACCCTCTCGCACTTGGTGAGAACAATTTGAGACAAATTTGAGACAAAAGAGAATTGTCAATTATCTATTTTTCATTATCAATTTTGAAACGCCATGAGCCATCAAGTCATTCATACTGAGAACGCTCCAGCCCCCGTTGGACCCTATAACCAAGCGATCGCCGCTGCCGGGCAAATGGTCTTCGCCGCCGGACAAATTTCCATCGATCCCAAAACCAGTAAAATCGTTCATACCGGCGATGTTGCCAAACAAACCGAACAGGTGATGACTAACCTCGAAGCCGTTCTGAGGGCCGCCGGGGCAACTTTTGGCGATGTGGTGAAAACCACGGTCTTTTTGGCTGATATGAATGACTTCGCCGCCGTCAATGCCGTTTACGCTAAATATTTCGACGAAGCCACCGCACCAGCCCGCGCCTGCGTGGAAGTTTCCCGATTACCCAAGGACGTACGGGTCGAAATCGATTGTATCGCTGCGATCGCCCCGTCGGCGTAGTTGCCAGTGTAGTTACCGATGAAAATCTTAATTGTCGAAGACGATCTCGAAATTGCCCGACTCATCGAGCAAACTTTGACACGAGAAGGTTTTGAGTGCGTTTTAGCGAGGGACGGTTGGGGGGCGTTGGAGGAATTTGGGCGATCGCAACCGGATGTGGTGGTGTTGGATTTGATGCTGCCGAAACTCGACGGGTTAGAAGTTTGCGCCCGCATCCGCCAAAAACCAGAAGACAAGGACCCCTATATATTGATGCTGACGGCGAAGGGAGAAGAAATCGATCGGGTCATCGGTTTGTCTACCGGTGCCGACGATTATCTGGTTAAACCCTTCAGTCCCCGCGAGTTGGTGGCGCGAGTTCGGGCCCTGTTGCGGCGCAGCCTGCGCCAGGGGGGGCAAGGTCAAGTTTACAGCAGCCCCCATTTCACCCTCGATCTCGATCGGCATACGGCCCAAAGCCACTTCGAGAATCTCGGTTCTCAAACCCTAGATCTAACCACTTTGGAATTTAAGTTACTTGCCACGTTCCTCAGTTATCCCGGACGAGTTTGGAGTCGGGCGCAACTAATTGAAAAACTGTGGGGAAATGACTTTTTTGGCGACGAACGGGTGGTGGATACCCACATCGCCCGACTGCGAAAAAAAATTGAACCCGACCCATCATCGCCCCAGTTTGTTAAAACCATAGTAGGCGCTGGCTACAAGTTTGAAGATGGTTAGTTGTTAATTGTTAATTGGGGTGTGGGGGAAAAGAATTAAAAATTCACACTCCCAATCTGCCTCCCGACGGTCGGCGTTCCCTTGCGTCTTGCGCCGACGCGGGGTCCGACCGCGGCCTCCCCTGCCTCCTCTGCTTCCCCTCCTACCGTGCCTAAAATCGACCTGCGATCGCGATTATTTCTCTCCCATCTTTTCGTCATGGGGGTGGGACTGGCTAGCTTCATTCTCATTAGCAAAGTCTATTCTCCCCGTCAGTTCGTTCTCCAACTCGAACGACTCGAACCGATGCCGTTTTTCAACGTGCGATCGGTCAGAACGTATTTAGTAGAAGGCTTTGAAACAACCTGGAATCGCAGTACGTTTTGGTCGGTTTTGGTGGGAGGGACGGCAGCCGGTGCGTTGAGTTATTGGGTGGCCCAACGGATTACCGAACCGCTGACGCAGATGCGCTGCATCACCCAAAAATTTGCGGCCGGAAATTTGGATCGGCGGATGGCCAAAAGCGAGATTCCCGAACTCAACCAACTCAGTGCCAGTTTCAATCGAATGGCCGACAGCATTGAAGGTATCGAACAGCGACGGCGAGAACTCGTCAGCGACATGACGCACGAACTGAGAACGCCGCTGACAGTGGTGCGGGGATACCTCGAAGAGATGGCGGAGGGACGAATCGAACCATCCCCAGAAATTTACCAACAACTGGCCCGAGAAACACGACGATTGGAACGGTTGGTGAACGATTTGCAAGAACTCTCGAAAGCAGAGACAGGATATCTAACGATCGATCCGCAGCCGTTGGATGCGTATCCGCTTTTGAAGTCTTTGGTGGAGCGATTTTCCGAACAATTACTCGAAGATGGGGCGGTTCTTAAGCTTGATTGTCCGGCAAATTTGCCCCCGGTGTTGGCCGATCGCGATCGCACCGAACAGATACTCGTCAATCTAATCGGCAATGCCATGCAGTACACGCCGTCGGGTTCGATCGTCGTGCGTGCGTGGCGGGGGGCCGATCGAATTTGGTTTGCGATCGTCGATACGGGAATTGGGATTTCACCCCAGGATTTGCCGCACATTTTCGAGCGATTCTGGCGCGCGGAACCCTCTCGTTCTCGTAATTCTGGCGGTACGGGAATTGGATTGGCGATTACTCGTCGTCTCGTGGAATTGCAAGGGGGAAAAATTAAGGCAAAAAGCCAGTTGGGTGAAGGGAGTGAGTTTCGCTTCTATTTACCGCTGGCTTAGGGAGAGGAAAGACGCGGGGCCGGGTTTTCAGTTGATTATTTGGACGTTGACAAAGTGAATACAGCCTTAACCTTTCACCAATGAGTCATCCCATATCGCTATGGGGTAAGCTAATGCGCAGTTAAGTTGGTATACGAGTAACTTATTTCAAAGCTATTAAATCCTCTCCCCCTCTCCCCATCTCCCCCTCATGCCATATATACAATTTAAATGCGTGACAGCTTAACTCCCCCTTTTTTTCTGTTTTGCGACAAAACCGCTGCTCTAATTGTGCCAAGATGACAGATAACTCTTGTTCAACTCTTGCTAAAAAATGCTCGAATCTTTAAGAAATAAAGTGCGAGACTCCCTGCTAAAGAACGAAGGTGGAAGCGCACTTCATTATTTTTCGGAAGACGTTTTTTGCATCAAAGAAGTAGATATCTCTGAGCTAAACGAAACACTTTATGAACCAGCACTATGCCTCATACTTCAAGGTGCAAAGCAAACAAATTTGGACAATCGCACTCTTCGACTATCAGCTGGTGATTCGATCGTAATCAGTCATCACGTACCTGTGTATGCGAAAATTACGCGGGCATCAGTTGAAATTCCCTATCTCTCGCTGATTATAAAAATAGATATGAAAATTATTCGGAGCCTTTATTTCGAGATCGAGCAGATCGTCGAAAAACAAGAACGTGCTTTCTCGGTTGATTCGGAAAGGGCAGACAGTGCGCTGATCGATACCCTCGATCGCTTCATAACAACCATAGAAGACCCGCTCGAAGCTGAGCTAATTGGCCCCTCTCTTTTTAAGGAATTGCATTTACGAGTGTTAAGGGCTCCCCAGGGTGGAATGCTTCGCCAGATGATTCCCATGAATAGCGCAGCTAATAATATTGCCCGATCGATAAAACACATACGCAACAATTATCGTGCTGGGCTCCTTGTCGCTGAAGTTGCCCGTGAGGTTGGCATGAGTGAGTCGTCTTTTTACAAAAAATTTCGCGAAATAACGGGAACGACTCCGCATCAGTATCAAAAGACATTACGCCTTATCGAGGCGCACTCGCTTCTGTCATTAGAGGGGTATTCTGTTTCTGATGCAGCCTTTGCTGTCGGCTATGAGAGCGCAAGTCACTTTAGTCGAGACTATTCAAAAAAGTTTGGGATTCCACCGAAGGACGCCAAATCTATTGAAATGTGAACTATGAAACTGGCTTTGGTGTAGCAGCGAACCTGGCTAATTGCTGACAGGTAAAAAGCGGCAGCCTGTTGAGAACACTTAGAACGTTTAGCGCAGCCGTACGTTAGACGCTGACCTCATATCTTGTAAAACTCGAGATCCGGGCCGGCAAAGGGAGCTAGTGCATCGATCCGTCTCTGAAGTTCGGCTTGGTTCCAGTTCCATGTTTTACGCGCTATGGCAGCATTTTGGGAAACCTGTTGGACGCTTTCCATACCACTGACAAGGCAGGTAACTGGCAGGGACCATGCAAAGCCGAAGGCATCCTCCAAGGAAATAACGTCCGGTATTAACGGCTCAAGAGAGACTTCTGTACGACGCCAGCCCTGGTTTCCTCCAAAGAACCGCCCGTAGGCCAGCGTTTTCATAGCCAGCACGCCGATGCCAGCCTCTACACACCTGGGCAGCACATTAGTCACGAAGCTCTTGAAGTGAGGGTCGGCGGGGTTGACTGGCAGCATCGCAGCAGCCATTTTTACCCCCCGTTTTTCGATCTCCTCGAGCATCTTGAGATGGCCTTCAAAGGAATCATGACCAGTGAAGCCGATGTGCCTGACTTTGCCTGATTCCTGAGCCTCAAGCAAAGCATCGATTATTTCGTCTCGGATGCGCTCTTCCACACGCTCTGGGGTTTCGAGGGCATGCACCTGCCATAAATCCACGTAGTCAGTCTTCATGCGGGCGAGGGAAGCATCGAGATCCGCCAGGGCGTCTGCCTTATTTCGGGCCAAGGTTTTGGTCATGATGAAGGAAACATCTCTGTAGTTGGGCGTGAGAAATTTCCCATAGCGTTCCTCTGCTACTCCATCGCTATATAGGGGGGCATTATCGAAGAAACGCACCCCTTCCTCCAAAGCTTTTTCGATGATGGCCTGCGCGTCCCTTTCCGAGGCCCTCCCTATATGGTCTCCGCCTGCCCCTAGGTTGGTTACAGCCGAACCAGACGAACCCAGATTGCGTAACGGCAGGAGCCTGCCTAGCCGGTCGGAGGTGGAGGCCACTTCGGCGGTGGTCGTGTCCTTACCATTGAGACAGCCGGACACTGTCAGACTGGCGGTAAAGCCCGCCAGCATTGCGATTAATTCCCTGCGATTTAATTTAGTCATGCTCGTGTAGCTATCAGTGGCTGGGACTGCCGATCGATGACCAGATTTGCGAGCTTTCATGCATAGCGATCTCCAAGAAATATCGGGTTTAGCTTTCTTGAACCTATCATTATGAGCCGCGTTGCACGTATCCAATCCTCCGCGATCCATGCCAAATCCTCCACAAAGCGATCCGCGACCTGGATAGGCACCCGGTGCGCCTTCGCTCATCGCCCCAAATGCGCCTCGTTTCTCATCTTCCCTGTTTTTTTGTCAGCCAACCCGGCCAATTTACTTAACCATCTGGGGATGTGCGGGTTTAGAGTTACCCATCGTAGGGGGAACGCGGCCGCAAGCGCCTGTCGGCATGGCTGCGTGCTTGTCCCCTACCAGTGTATCTTTGAGGCGCGGGTACTTTATTTCTTTGCCAGTCCCCTGCCTATTCGTCTTTCTCCTTGGCGGCACTTTCCTCACACTCCGATGGATGACTTTTTCGCCCCCAACTCCTCCTAATTGTAAAAAACCGACACTTGTCAGGAGGTGGGGAAGAGGACGCACCGGACGCACCGGACACACCGGACGCGGTGAGGAAGATGGGGAGAATAGCGAATTACCAATTTTTCGCGATCGATTATCCATTGACTCTCCCCCAGCGTCCCTTGCCTCTAATGCTCTCTCTTTCCCGATCTCAGATGGAGAAGATCGTCGATTTGGCCCGAAATTCGATGTTGTTGTTTTTTGAGGTTCTCGATCTTTTTAGACATCTCAAATTGAGTGGGGGCGAATTTAGTAAAGCTACCGACGGAACATATTAGTAGAAGACTTACTAGAATCCATAATCCATAAAGCTTCGCCAGTTGACCCATCCAAACGATTTTTTGAAATCCTCCCACGATCGCACTCATGATGATTTCGGGATATTGGGAGCGATCGAATTTTGCCAGCAGCCAACTCGTTACACCAATACAGACAAGAGTCAGTGCGAAAAGAGCCGAGAATAGAAGGAGTCGAACGAGTCCAGACGATCGATCGGCCAGTAGTAAATTACGAACTTGGGGAAAGAGTCGTGCGAATGGATGATGGGTTAAATAAATGTAGTAAGACCAAATTCCAAGAGTTGCAATAACTTGAAAGAGGCGACCGCTTTTTTTCTGACAAAAACGCGCAAAATTGAGCAGCCAGATAATTAAGCCAAAGGAAATGGCACAATCGGCGAAAATCCATCCCCACAATCCGACATATAGTAAAGTCTGGCTGGCGAGCCAAATTCCGAATCCGATATATCCCGCATAGGGGGAAAACAAAATGCGATCGAACTGACGCGGCTTGTAAAAAGCGGCAAATCCTGCCATCATTCCCAACCCAAATTCAGTTAGTCGCGAGGGAATAAATCCAAACGGCGCGCGATGTTGAAAGACTTCAAATAGCCAATTCGGGTGCCGATTGAGTGCTTCAACTGAATTGGGAATGAGCTTGACAAACTTTTCGCTATAACCGATAGGTTCTCCATCTAAAGCATAAATGGCGATCGCTCGATAGGAAAACTC
>NZ_JADEXN010000137.1 GCF_015207075.1 Zarconia navalis LEGE 11467 | reverse complement strand
GCGATATGGGGGTGGACTATCGGAAACTGCGAGACTTACTCGCCGCGCAAAATTATAAAGAGGCAGACGGAGAAACTCGACACCTGATGGTCAGTATTATCCGCGTGATGGAGCGCGACTATGACAGTACTCAAACCTTCGAGCAGTTCCCTTGTACCGATCTGCGGACGATCGATCGACTCTGGGTACAATATAGCGAGGGGCGCTTCGGGTTTAGCATTCAAAAGCCGATTTACGATGAAGTCGGGCAAAGTTACGAAGCTCTCGGCGATCGTGTCGGTTGGCGACAAGAGGGTGAATGGTTGAACTATCACGAACTGACTTTCAATGGCACAGCACCTAGCGGACATTTGCCGCGCGTGTTGTGGGTGAAAGTCTTTGGCTATTGTGGGTGGGAACCATCGGTACTCGCTCGAAAACTCGCCAGTTGCAATTTTTAACTGGCATTTTTAACTGGCTTTGTGGGGATGATGACGAGAAAAAGTGAGATCGCTCGAAACGATTCCTGGAACGATCGAAGCGGATACCCATAGCGCTGCGCGAGCCGTTTATTCAGACGATCGAAGAAATTGGTTTTCCATTCCTCATTTCCCATTCCCTTACCAGGATTTTCGATCGTTCACATTAGACGTAAATTTTCCCATCTCCGCGTCCGGAGCGTCCCCGCGTCCCTCCATCTTCCCATTCCCCATCATTGATGTAACGAGATCGGCGCGCACTGCTATAAACACTGACAAAAAGCGATCGATTGTTAGAATCGATCGCCCTTAAGTTTTGAGTTGTATTCGGTATGGCTTTCTCACAACGACGAACTGATAAGAAGCCCGACGTTATAGTTTAGACATCAGAGTTTAGACATCAGAGTTTAGACATCGTACAAGACGTTAACCACCCCCGCATTAACGACCGCGGTGCCGCCACCGTTCGTAATATCATCTTCGGGAACCCCGACTGCAAGGTCACTGTAGCCATCGCCATTGAAGTCGCCGGAAGTCAAGCTACGTCCGAAGCTATCAAAGCTCTCTGCGGGTTCGTCGCTCATGTCCAGGGTATTCTGAGAAATCAGGCGATCGTTTTTGTTACTCAAGCGGCTGGTGGAACCATGCAGGATATTCACTGACCCGGCGTTGGAGATCGCGCCGATATCCTCGAAGGGAACCCCCACACCCAGGTCGTCGTAGCCATCATTGTCGAAGTCGCCGGAAGTCAAGCTGCGTCCGAAGTTATCGAAAGCATCGGCAACCCCTTCAATTCCAAAACTATCCTGATGCCAGAACTGGTCGCCTAGACTGCTCGGACCCGTTGTCGCGCCGTAAAGAACGTTGAGCGCACCGGCATTGGTGACGGTGCCGATATCCTCAAAAGGAACCCCCACACCCAGGTCGTCGTAGCCATCATTGTTGTAGTCTCCTGCCGTCAGGCTGTAACCGAACCAATCGGAGTTTTCGGCAACATCGAGGATGCTGAAGCTATTTTGATGCCAGAACTGGTCGTCGGTGGAACTGAGGCGACTGGTCGAACCTTTAATCACATTCACCGCACCGGCATTGGAAATCGTGCCGATATCCTCGAAGGGAACCCCCACACCCAGGTCGTCGTCGCCATCGTTGTCGAAGTCTCCTGCCGTCAAGCTGTAGCCGAAGTTATCGAAGGCTTCCGCTTGGTCTTCGATGCCGAATGAATCTTGCGTCCAAATCTGGTTACCCGTGGCATTGAGGCCGTGGGTGGTTCCGTTGCCGAGATTCGAGCCGTAGATGACGTTGACGGCTCCTGCATTGTCAATGACGTTCCAATTTTCGGTGGGCGCACCTACAGCAAGGTCGTCGTAGCCATCGTCATTGAAATCGCCAGAAGTAACGCTAAAACCGAAGCGATCGCCAACTTCCTCGGAAGATCCCGTCAAGAGGTTTTGATGCCAAAACTGGTCGTTGGTGGCACTCAAACCACTGGCCGTCCCGTAGAGAATATTTGCCGCACCGACATTGTTATTGCCGCTCAAGTCTTCTCCGGGAACCCCGATGGCGAGGTCGTCGTAGCCATCGTTATTGAAATCGCCGGAGGTGAGGCTTGCCCCAAAGCGATCGGAGGCCTCCGCGAAATCTAAAACTCCCGTGCTATTTTGATGCCAAATTTGGTCGTTGGTGGCACTCAAACCACTGGCCGTCCCATACAGGACATTCACCGCACCGGCATTGGTAATGACACCCGTTCCCGTTTCGATATCCTCGTCGGGAGAACCGACAGCTAAGTCAGCGTAGCCATCGTTGTTGAAGTCCCCCGCTGCCAAAACTTCACCGAAACTATCGGAGGATTCTGAAAGCCCGACAACACCGGGGGTATCCTGAGAGAAAACTTGGTCGTTAGCCGGTAAAAAGAGCGGAGGTAAAGTGAAATCCAGATCGGGAATGATGGGACCTGGAAGGGGAATGGGGGCTAGTTCGGGAACACTAATTTCTGGAACGAGGGGAGGCAAGGTTGAGATCGAAATCGGTTCTTCTGCCAAGGGAGCGATGGTATCGCCGGTGAGGGAATCGCTATTTTCGAGATCGGGTTTGAGTCCGACTCCGGGATCGGTTCCGAGGATAATATTATCGAGCGTCTCACCGGATTCGTTCGTTTTGTCGGTTTCTCCCAGACTGCCCGCATCACCGGGTAAGAGCATGGGTTCCTCGGGATCGATCGCCCCACCGGTTATTTGGGTTTCGGGGGTAGGGTCTTGTAGGGGATCGTTCTGACCCATTGGATCGAGTGCAGAACCGAGATTGAAAGAAGTTTCGTTCGATAGAAGTTCCATATTGAATGCAATAACAAATTTTGGACTGAGACTAACGAAGCATGAAGATCGAATTTGACTTTCCGTCTTCCTGCTTCTTACTCAATCCAAAATTTGTCCGATTATGCAAAACTTAAAAAATTAATCTTTGTCAAATATTGCATAATCAATTGAGCCGCCTACTTCTGCCCGAAGGTATTCAAGGCGGCGACGGAGGGTAGAAAAGATGCGGCCCGTTGTGCCGAAAACTCGGCGATCGCATCGATGGCAACGTTCCACAGGCGATCGGGTTGCACGTCATCTTTGACCAATTCCCACAATCGCTTCACTTCCTCCCCGTGGAGGCGATCGTCTTCTGTCAGGGCCAGCAGAAGTTGGCGGCGCAAGTACTGACCTTCTTCGGAGAAGAGATACTGGATGCCTAACCCGGCGGTGGGCAACAAATCGAAGTTATCGTCCGATTGGGCAATGGAAATTAAATTCTCCAATCGTTCCCACTGGAACTTGCCATCCTCGAACAATACTTCGAGCAGTCGGCGGCGCAACTCGGGGGATTCTCCCGTCAGCAACCGTCGGGCGATGTAAGGATAGCCGATATCGACGATTTTGAAGTCGGGATTGAGGCTGAGAGCGAGTCCTTCTTGAGTGACAACCGATCGAATAATCAGGGCGAATTTGGCGGGAACGCGGAAGGGATACTCGTACATCAACTCCGAAAAGCGATCGGTCACGGTTTTGAAGTTGAAGTCCCGCACGCTTTGTCCGATCATATCTCCGAGCACCTCCTCGAGGGCAGGGATGATGGGCGTGATATCGGTATCGGGAGTCAGGAATCCCAGCTTCACGAAGTCGGCAGCTAAATCCTGATAATCTCGATTAATCAGGTGAACCAGGGCATCGACTAAGTTTTCTTTCATCGACTCTTCGAGCTGATCCATCATCCCAAAGTCGATGTAGGCCATTTGCCCTTCGGCAGTGGCAAACAAATTCCCCGGATGGGGGTCAGCATGGAAAAAGCCGTGTTCGAGAAGTTGTTGCAACCCACTGGTCACGCCGACTTCGATGACGGAATTGGGATCGATACCCAGGGTTTCCCAGTCGAGGTTTCCCGTCAGCTTGTACCCTTGAATCCATTCAAGGGTTAATACCCGCATACTGGAATACCGCCAGTAGATAGCAGGGATTTTGACTTGGGGATTGTCGCTGAAATTGGCGGCAAATTTTTCGGCGTTGCGTCCTTCGTTGAGGTAGTCAACTTCTTCAAAGAGTTTGATCCCGAACTCATCGACGATGAGTTCTAAATCGTGACCTAAATTTAACGGCAGAAAGCGACCGAAGTTTTTCGCCCCCCAGCGAATAAGGTATAAGTCTAGGGTGATGGTGGGCTTGAGGTTAGGTCGCTGTACCTTGACGGCTACATCTTCCCCGGTGTGGAGGCGGGCGCGGTATACTTGAGCCAAACTGGCCGCAGCAATGGGAGCGGGAGAAATTTCGCAGTAGAGTTCGTCAAGCGATCGCCCCAACTCCTTCTCGATGGTGTATCGGGCTAAGTCGTTATCGAAGGGGGGCAGCCGGTCTTGCAGTTTTATCAACTCGTCGAGGAAATCCTGGCGAATTAAGTCCGGGCGGGTTGAGAGAGCCTGACCGACTTTAATAAATGTGGGACCTAGATGCGTGAGAACGTCCCGTAGTTGTTCGGCCCGCTTGGGTGCATTGCGTCCGGCGCGATCGAATAACTCGTCCCACACCCAACCCAATACGAAACTCGCCGCTACCCAAAAAACGGTCGCCGTTCTCCAGATCGCTTTCCAGGGGCGAGATCGATAGTAACGAGCGATGGCATCGGCATCGTAATATCTGAGTTGAGCGAAGAAGTTGGAATTCACGCTGACGTTTGCCTCTATCTATACTTAATGTTGATGAATGTAAAATCTTGACTATCGAGCCGTTTAGTGCGCTCTTCTTTTTTTATAGATATAGCCTACTAAGTTTCCAGGGGAGTATGACTTTCTCTTAATGAAAGTATACAAAAATACAGAAAGTCCGACCCAGTATTTTGGGAAGATTTTAGCTTTTCTTCATGTATCGAAACACTGTCTACTCGAAGAGATATAGCAGTCGCTATATCAGTTAGGACACAAGTGGCAGTAGGTAGGGGAAGTAGCGGTCGGATCCCGCGTCGGCGACAGAGGTCGAACCCCGCATGGCGCGCAAGACGCAAGGAAATGCCGACAAGCGCAAGGGAACGCCGACCGTTGGGAAGTAGGGGAGGAAAGAGAAAGATCGCGGGGTGATGACACAATTTTCCTAACTGACGCGCGCAGTCGCTGTAAGAGCGAGTTCGGATACATCGCGACCATCTATCGCGATGGCTCAATCTCTTCTCTAATTCTCACCTCAACGGTCATTGTCAGTATGCAACCGAATTCGAGATCGGGTGTCAGGATTCGATCGAACAACCCTGACACCTGACGAAATTGCCGAACTGGTCACCAATGGCACGATTGGCTCATCATGAATGGCTCACTGATACGGCTACTTGCTGCTGTTCCTCGAGGGTGAGTTCTGGAAACATGGGCAGGGAGAGGACTTCTTTGCAGATGCGTTCGATGATGGGAAGCTGACCGGGAGAGTAGCCTAAATTTTGGTAGACGGGTTGGAGGTGGAGGGGTACTGGATAGTAGAGACCCGTTCCAATCCCGTTTTTCGAGAGTCGATCGCGGAGTCGATCGCGATGTGGCACCCGAATTGTATACTGGTTCCAGACGCTGCGACCGCCAGGGTGTTCTTGGGGCAAAACGATATCGACATTCTCTGCGAGTAAGTCTCGATATCGGTCGGCAACTGCCCGTCGCCCGTCGTTCCACTTGTCGAGATAGGGCAGTTTCGCCAGTAGAATTGCAGCTTGGAGAGCATCCAGACGACTGTTGATGCCGATTTCTTCGTGGTAGTACCGGTGAGTCGCGCCGTGGTTTTTGAGGACGCGCATTTTCTCGGCGAGTTCCCCATCGTTTGTCGTCACCGCACCGCCATCGCCGAACGCGCCCAAATTCTTGGTGGGGAAAAAGCTGAAACAGCCGATGTCTCCGATACTACCGACTTGTCTGCTGTCCCAACTAGCTCCGGTTGCCTGAGCGCAATCCTCAATGACGGCGAGATTTCGAGATCGGGCAATTTCGGTCACCCGCGTCATATTCACCGGTTGACCGAAAAGGTGTACTGGCAGAATGGCTTTGGTGCGGGGGGTAATCGCGGCTTCGAGATGCTCGACGTTGAAGTTAAAAGTGTGGGCTTCGATATCCACGAAAACCGGGGTTGCGCCGACGGCACTGATGACCTCTGCCGTGGCAAAGAAGGTAAAGGGGGTGGTAATGACTTCATCGCCGGCACCAATACCGATCGCGCGCAGTGCCAGGAACAAGGCATCGGTACCGGAATTACAAGAGACGCACTCGCGCACACCCACGTAATCGGCAAACCGACGCTCGAAATCCGAAACGGGGGAACCACCGATATAGCGACCGGAAGACAGCACCGATTGCACCGCAGATTCGATCGCCATGCCAACAGACTGGTACTGCCGTGCCAAGTCAATGGGGGGAATATTCTTCACTCTACACACACCACAATTCTATAGACATAATCTACTTGACATCCTCCCCGCCGTAAACGAGCGCGGACACAAGTGACTGTGAGCGGCAGGGACGCGGGTTAATTACACAATTGCCCTAATAGTCCGCGCCTGCCTTGGTGGGTGCCATAACAGTTCGTTGGTGTGGCTGATTACGACTTCAAATCTAGCAAACCCGTTTCTTTGAGTTTGGGATTGAATCGCAACTGCATCTTCACCCCCCGTTGTTCCAACTCGGCGAGAATTTCCGCTTCAACCCGTCGCGAAATCTTCTTCAATAACTTTATTTTGGGGAGATCTTCCCCGGCGACTCGTGCTAAACTTTCTCGTTCTTCTGCACTCATCAACGGTTTAACATCGATCGGTTGCGTCCATTGGACAACATCTGCCCCATTACCCGATGGCGTGCTGCCATTTTCGGCAATCCAGGCGTTCTGAATATTTTCTAGAATCGTACGGTTGGGTCGATCGATGGTTTGACATTTAACCCAATGACACTGTTGCGGCTGACGAATCAAGTGTTGCTTGAGGCTCAGATAAATATCGCGGGAATAGCCGATAAATTGCAAAACTTTGTTGGCATCAAAAATCGCGTATACCCCGACTTTTCGCTGAAAGGGATCTTCAAGAATACAACCGGAATCGTCTAAATAAGGAACGTATTCTAAATCGGAAAGAGTGAGAATTTGAGTTTGAGTTGTCATTGCAATTTTTGAGTCGATCGATTTTAAAATTAGCGAACTTTTCGATAAATGGCGCAGAGGCGACTGGGTTTAAATATTTTTGACTCGAAAGTAAAGTTGGGCGGTACGTTGATAATAAGATAATCGTCAGAGGTCTGATATTTCTCGAATTCGGCAGGCATTCCTTTCGGGGTGGCACTGCTATAAGGAACCGGCTGAAATAACAGTTCGGTAAATTCAACCCGATCGCATCCAGCGCCCTGACTGACTTGCGCTAAAAAGCGATCGCCTATTAGCAATGAAAACAGAGTCTGTTTGGCCTCCGGCTCTAGGGTAAAGCTGCTGTCAAAGTTTTCGATAATTTTGAGTGGCATATCTGTAATACTTTCAAGAAAGACAATGACGCTTGACTAGAATGTAATTTTTTATGTAAAAAGCGACGATCTCAATTTTTGAACGGGGCACAACTGACATCGAATTGTTGTCAACCGGCTGAGCCACATCTGATTAATTCGTTGAGTCGATACTTTTTGAGAGATGCTTTGCACATCCTGTTTTCGAGCTTTACTCAAATTCAAGTTACCAGCTTACCTCAAACGATCGCTCTGTGCTTGTGTCATTTTGTGAAGAAGAATATCAATTTAAAAATGAAAGTTCGATCGGCTTGACAAAGTGGATATTGCTCGATGGCGATCGCTATTGAGACCTTAACGCGGTCTCGATCGAGAGTGACGTTCGATCGCTAAAGGTCGGATGTGATGTTCTAATACTGCCAAAATCCGATGGTTTATATCTTGTTATAGGCAAAAATAATGACGAAAAAACGACGATCAACCGGGAAATATCTCTTCCGAGTCGATCTCAAAAACATACTTGTAGTTGAATCGTATTGAATTGGGATGGCGAATAATAGCAAATCCAAAATTAGTTACATTTTGAGCTGCAAAAGTTGCCATAACTAATTCAATTAATTTTTTGGTCTTTATTTTAGGGACTTGAACGTAATAATCGCGCTTTGCAAAAAACTTTCCTTTATCTTTAGGAACGATGATTCCATTTAAACGATGAGCATCTCGAATTGGTTTAATATATGTTCGAATAAATTCTTCTTGATTCTTTTGTAAAATATAGAATTGCTCTTGCTGATACCAGCTCATTTTGAATAACATTTTCAACAATTCAAAACCCATCACGTAATTAAACGCATTATTACTTTCCTGGGTATTGCCAATTAAACGAACGGCAACTTCGAGGTATCGATCGGGTTGCTTGTGAACGTCTTGAGCGCAATGGATATAAAATTGACGAATATATCGGCGCAGTAGCGATTCTGTTAGTTTTGTGGGAATATAAAATCGTTTGAGATACCGACTGACCTTTTGTTGGGTATCGAAATCTTCAATTAATCGAGAAACTAATCCATCAGCCGTATACTCATCGAGGAATTCAGCTTGCTGCTCTGAAGTTGCGGCGCAGAGAATATGACAAATTGATAGAATATAACGCCGTTCGTTCCAGTGCAGTTTTTCGGCCCACTGACGAGTGGGTTTCGGTAATTTATCAAAAATACCGGCAGATTTTGAATTATCGAGAAAAGGGTTAGAGGGCCGCATACTAGACTATCGATCGATGGGGACAAATAAGAGAAGATAGGAGAGTGAACCTCAGATCGAAACCCGCCAGACATCTTCTAGCAGCATGGGAGCAGTTGATGATTTAAATTTCAATCGAATTGACAAATTTCGATGAATAAAAAAGTTTATTTTCGAGGGTGCTTCAAACTAACAAAAGTCGAACTGTAGAGAGAAATATTTCAGGATTTATCGTTAGATTTGAGAATAGACTCATTACTAAATCGATCGGATTAGGAGTTGCAGATTGAGGGTTAAGTGCCAACGACAAAAACGCGATGCCAAGACAAAAAGTGGCGCACTCTCCCCTTCGCTCCCATCATAACAACCTCGACCTCCGGGTTTGAGGCAGGGCAATCGCATCTAAATTCTAGAAGCCTTACTCAGAAAAGATTTAAAAACTGGTAAGTAAAAATACTTGTCTAATAAATCCCATATCCAGTCAGCATTTCAAAATAAGATACGTTTGCCCTGGGGTTTGAGGTGAGTCAGTAGCTCTGCGAACGCAGGATAATATACCTTGAAGGAATAACTCACGCGATCTTTCTTTTCGCCATCGCAGGCGCTTTGGCGGTCGTTGGATGCGCTTGACGAAATTTACAATTGACTAGCTGCCTTAACCTCAGTTCTCATAGGGGTTCACGAGTTTCCCACTGTTGCCCGATCGAGGCTTTTCAGGGTGCGGCGCGTCCTTAACAGGTCGGTCGCGACAACAAGAATTACGAATAAGTCACGGATAACTGATGGGGCGATGAAATTTTGGAAGCATAGCTTGATGTCCCGACTGGTGGGGCGTTTTTCGCTCCTGTCGATGGTTGCGGTTTTCGGCGTTGGGGCGATCGCATTTTGGCAAGCGAAATCCACCCTGGAAACTTTGGTGTTAGAGCATTTGGAAGTTTCGGCCACTCTCAAAGCTTCAGCTCTCGATCGCTGGGTGCGCCATCGGCGAGAGGAGACGATGGCTCTGGCGGCACTCCCAGAACTGCGCGATCGCACTGACATCTTACGAAGCGCAGATGAAGCCAGTGCCGAGTTTGTTGCCGCCCGCGCCGAAATCCAAAAAATCCTCCGTTCGGCTGTGGTCGGTCGTTCTGATTGGGTGCAGGTGGCCGTTCTCTCAGGGGGTGAGGGGAAAATTTGGGTTTCGACCGATCGCTCTCGTCAGGGAGAATATCGCGATCGAGAGCCGTATTTTATGGCTGGTCGTCAGGAGACGTTCGTGCAGAATCCGTACCTCTCCTGGGGGGCGAACGAACCGACGATGACGGGGGCGACCCCCCTGCGCAATTCTAAGGGAGAATCGATCGCCGTACTGGTCGTGGATCTCAACCTGGCAAAGATCGATGAGATCGTGGACGTTCGTACGGGGTTGGGTGACCGTAGCAAAGCTTATCTAATAGATCGATCGGGTCAAGTTGTCGGGGGTCGAGGGTTGGCCCAAAGCGACCCCTCCGAGAAATTGAAGACTCCCCAAATCGATGGGGTACTGGCTGGGGAAGATGGGAGCGGTTTCTATCTCAATGATGCCGGGATTCCTACCATCGGGGTATATCGATGGGTTGAAGCACCCGAATTAGCC
>NZ_JADEXN010000136.1 GCF_015207075.1 Zarconia navalis LEGE 11467 | reverse complement strand
GTGCTGGCATCATCAATGGTGTAAATCTTCAGGTGGGTTAAATCCAACCGATTGGTTTCGGGATCGGGGGGGGGCGATTTCAAACAGCATTGCGCCACATCAAGAACCTGACTAGAAAAATAGGTGGGGAGTCCGGCGCGGCGCAAAAATAGATTTTCGTAAGGGTTCCAAAGACCCAAATCGACCAAGAGGTCGAATGCCGCTGGAGGCGTTGCCGGTCGCTCTAGAGTTTGTAGCAGCTCGGTCGCCCCAGCGCGATGGGGAGCATCTTCTCCTAAGGCTGCAAATCGTTCGACCACCTCCAGGCGCAAGCGATCGCGCTCGTTCCACTTCCCAGAACCGGCGGTGAGGGCTTGCCGAACTTTCTCCAGAAAATCTTGCCATTCCCGTTTCCGGAGGTGCTCGACTTCAATTTGGTGCTTGAGTTCGGCGACTTGGCTGCTGGAACGAGGTTCGTAGCGATCGCCTTTATTTTTAAAATAAATTTTGTCTTCGCACAGCATGCAGTGGGCCGCATAGCACGGAGGAGGACTGCGATCGCTAAACAGCAACTCGGCCATTTCTTGAGGATCGACCGCCGCGCTATCGTCGATGAGAATTTCCCAAGCCACCTCTAAACTAGACGGATCGAGGTAGGTTTTGACATCTTGACGGAAACTGGCAATTTCCGAACTCTTATAGGTTTGACCTTCAACGATATAGGAAATTTGCTTGGGGGTCAGGGTGCGAGACTGACCGACTTCGTCGATGGCAACCCAGTTTTTTTTGCCCTCGGGACGATCGAGAACGGCGAGGCGACGTTCTCCCTGGACGCGAAATTCGATTAGCTGACCCTTCTCCACCCGATGGTCTATCTCCTGTACGCAACCGTTGAACTCTAAATTCTTCGAGTTAGCAGCTCGACGTTCCAACAACTCGCCGATCTAACCGCTCGATTATCCTTCTTTATTGATAAACGGCAACAACGCTAGAATCCTAGCTCGCTTGATCGCTCGCGTCAAATCTCGCTGCTGTCTGGCGGTCAAACCGGTAATCCGACGGGGGAGAATTTTGCCTCGTTCGGTGATGAATTTTCGCAGCAGATCCACATCTTTGTAATCGATGGGATCGCCTGGTTTGATAGGAGAAACTCGGCGACGGTAAAAAGAAGACATATTCTACAACTGTATCTGAGATTAAATTCAATAAACGAAAAACGAATGACTTGAATGCCGGGGATGCCCGCTTACCTAAACGAGCAGCTCGCACTCACAACGATGCAAGAACCTCACCACCCTATTTCGTTTCCTTGTGTAGGGTATGGCGGTTGCAGTGGGTACAGAACTTCTTGATTTCGAGTCGTCCTGTTGTATTGCGGCGGTTCTTTTGCGTAGTGTAGCGAGACACACCCGGCGATCGCTTAGCGACGTTGGTGCGACATTCCGTGCATTCTAGCGTGATAATAATGCGAACGCCCTTGGCCATAACCTTTGTATTTCCCGATTGCTATTGTGCGAAATTTTAGACGCAACTTCCTATTGTTTCACACGCTGGCGAATTATCGCAACCCATTTTTTGACTTTAAGATCGAGGGAGTAGCCTCGGCGCGATCCGACGATCCGAGTGCCGCTGGCTCGATCGTGAAATGCCAGTTGCTCGGCCGGGTCGGCAAAGGCGATCCCGCAATCGATTCCCAGGGGAACCAGCAGGAGCACATACATCCCGGTGAGGGGCCCGAGGTTGGCCAATCCCGTTACGGCAAGCCATGCCCCAAACCCAGCGATCGCCTCTCGCTTGGACAGTTCGGCAAAACTGGGAAGACCCTGGTATCGCTCGTCGATGAGTTTGAGATCGAAGGCCCAGCGACCGGGACTCTGTCCGCGATTGCGCAGGGGCACGATCGCCCGCAAGCCGAACCAAACGATTAGAAAGGAAATCGCCCCCGCGAGGGAGAAAGTTCCGCCCCCGAGCAGCGCACTCAAAAAACTGGCGGCAAACACATCTGTCGCAAATGCCCATCCTCGCCTTCCCAGGGGAATTTTGGGCGCGCGAGAAGGGACCGAAGAGGTGAGGGCATCATCGTAATCCATAACAAAACAGCTCTGTTCGGTGGAGACTGAGGCGATCGAGTCTAGAAATGGGGAATCGGCTTTGGCTGACTTGAGTTTGCAGCCCAAATGTACGAACTTCCCTCAAAGGCGATCGTTTCTCTCTATTTTAAAGAAATTGGGGTCATCGAGATCGCCGCAATCTCGACTCGGGGGGTGCTGCCCCCGCCCTACACCCTCTTGTGCTATGCTAATTGGGATCGCAATCGCGCGATCGATGCCGTCAATTTGGAACGGAGGTGATGCCCATGCAAGATAGTAGTAGTATCCAGGGTCGTCAGATTGGACTTAGCCGGCTGCGTGCCGGAGCCGTTCTCTAAGATCGGCTTGTGTCTGTTTGCAGACTAAGTGAGAGTCCGCGCGAACCAAGTCGAGCTGGAGTTCCTTCCGGCAGTCAGGTTCCAGTCTGAAGACCCGCTAGACCGCTCCTACTTTTAGAGGTTGGGTATTTTTTAGTTACTCCGATCGCCGAGGAGGAGCGGATAGTTTTTCAAATCCGAACCGCGAGAACAAGTCCCAAATATTTTTGTTCTTGTCAAAGCGTCCAAAAGTTTAGTTAATTTTAATCGTGTAGGGTGCAAAATGTCATTGCTCGGCGATGAAGAAATTAGACAAAAAGCAAAGCAAATTCCCCAATGGAATTTAGACGGAAAAAACTTGACGCGAACGTTTGTTTTTCAAGACTTTGTCAAGGCGATCGAGTTCGTGAATCGTTTGGTGGAACCTGCCCAAACGTCCCAACATCACCCCGATGTGACGATTTCCTACAATAAAGTCACAGTCAGCCTCACCACTCACGATGCTGGCGGTCTGACAGAAAAAGATTTTGAACTCGCGCAAGTGATTTCGGGTTTGTAACACCAAGGCTTCTCAAGAATTGATGTTGAAGATCGCCCCTAGCCGAACCCGAGAACATTGAAAATCTCGAGGATTCTTTTTTCCTAGAAGAGATAGGCTATCGATGGGAGTGGTTCGGGGTTGGGAATTTCCAGAGCGACTCATGGGATGTTTTGGGAATTACCAAGAGCGAGAGAACAGCGCTCGTTCGAGTCAAATCTGACCGATCGTTGATTTTTTAACGATCGCGCCTCGCCAATAAATCCAGACCTATTACCTAAATCGGTACAACCGATGCCAGTCGATCGAACTCAACCGATTGAAAAACTACTCGAAATTGGTGTTGCCCTTTCTGGAAGCTACAAATTGGGCGAACTGCTGAACCTGATTTTATCCAAAAGTCGGGAAATTACCTGTAGCGACGCGGGAAGCGTATATTTGGTCGATCGCAGTGACTCTCAACCCAAACTCCTATTCAAAGCCGCTCAGAATGCTTCCCGTCCGTTTGTTTCGTTTCGGGAATTTGCCATTCCCCTGACTGATGAAAGTTTAGCCGGATATGTTGCGCTGACGGGAGAAAGCCTCAATATTCCAGATGCCTATTTCCTACCCCCAGAAGCTCCATACCACCTCAACCGCAATTTCGATCAAGATATTGGCTATCGCACCCGATCGGTACTAGTGTTACCCATGCGCGATCGCAAAGGGGAAACCATCGGCGTTTTGCAATTGCTCAATCGCAAGAAAAAACCGGAATTTTTACTCAACCCCGAGAACGTCGAGGAGATCGTCGAGCCGTTTTCCGATTGGGAAGAGCGAGTGGTGCGATCGCTTGCCAGTCAAGCCGGAATTTCCATCGAGCGAGATCGCATCCAGCAAGAAATCGAGCAGCTGTTCGAGGGATTCGTCAAAACCTCCGTGGAAGTTATCGAAGCTCGAGATCCCTCTACATCCGGTCATTCAGAGCGCGTTTCGCAGTTAGTCATTCGCTTGTGCGAACAGGTGAACAGCGCCACCACGGGGTCGTTGCGACGGGTTCATTTGAGCGATCGCCAACTTCAAGTGATTCAATATGCAGCCCGTCTCTACGATTGTGGCAAACTCGGCGTTCCCGAGGTGATTCTCACGAAATCCAAAAAGCTGTACCCCGAACAGCTCGCCTTGGTCAAACAGCGATTTGACTTCGTGCGGCGCACGTTGGAGCTAGAGTGCGCTCAAGCTAAATATCAGTATGCTGTAGAGCGATCGGGGGCCGGTGCTGGCGAACTTACTGCCTCCCTGACTCAACTTGACGAAGAACTCACCGCCTCCCTGGCTCGACTCGATAGATACTGGCAGATCGTCGAACGAGCCAACGAACCCCAGCAATCATCGGACGAACGACTTGGAGAACTCGAAGAAGTTTCCGAGTATACCTATCAAAACTTAGAGGGGAAGCCAGAGCCGTTGATTCGCGACAGCGAACTGAAACAATTGAGACTGACTCGTGGCAATTTAACCGCGCGAGAACGCTCGCGAATGGAAGCCCACGTTACTTACTCCTACCAGTTTCTCCAGCAAATTCCCTGGACGAAAAATTTGGCAAAGGTGCCCGAAATTGCCTACGCGCACCACGAAAAGTTAGATGGGAGCGGCTATCCCAAAGGTTTAAGAGATAAAGAAATTCCGATCCAGGCGCAAGTTTTAGCGATTGCCGATATATACGATGCGCTGACTGCTGGAGACCGACCCTACAAGCAAGGTTTACCCGTCCGAGAAGCCCTTGCCATTCTGCGCAAAGAAGCTCAGGAGACCAAACTCAACCTAGAACTGTTCGAGCTGTTTGAAGAGCGCCAAGTCTTTTCGATTCTCGGACATAGGTTGGCATTGGATGATGTGAAATGAACGGGGAGAACGTCAGGCGCAAGTAATCATCGTCTTGGAACGCATCAGCCAGCTTCGATACGAACTAGATGTTGCAAAAAGCTTTAAGGCAATGGTTGTATTCGCCCTGCCAAGGTCGGGATATAGCAACCGCCATATTAATAATGGATGGTGTTAGCGGGTAGGGGAATAAGTTAGCCGCAGACCGAACCAAATGATAACTAACCATCCGAATTTGAGATAATTTGATATCTTTAATTCTCTAATATGATGCGTCATAATACTAGAGGATTAAAGCATTCTGGCAATTCAAATTTAATGCAAACATAATCTGATTTTAACCCGATCGCGTCGTTTATATTCAAAAATATTGAAAGAGAAGAGTAAAAACTTATAAGAACTAAGTCTTATTTTAAAGCCAATTGCCCCACAGTTTTCCAGCAGACTCTCCATTCTCTAGCTCGATCGTATCCACTTCATTTTTGAATTGGACTGAAATTTCGATCTCGATTATCGAGTTAAAAAGGGAATGAATATCCAAAATAGACTTTAGAAATCGAAAAAGCTGTCACTAGGAGAATAACGATGAATCCGATCGCATCGCAAAATTTTAACAGTTTAGCCGATGGTAATGCATTCACCACCGATGGACTTGCAGATGGCGGACAATTGACCAACCTCGGTTCTTTTAACAATGACAGCAGCAACGGACTGACTTTTTCTACCTTTTGGTTTGATACCCGCAGTGTTGGCAGTGGTCCCGTCACACCCTCCAGCGACAGTAGTGATTTTATCGGGGTCAATTCCTTTGCCGGGTCGAGTTCTCCCGATGTTGCTGCCGATGGAACCTCTGTTGCTTCAGGGGTCGAACATAATTTTGAATTCAACGACAGCGACGGGCGATTGGATTTAGTGTTTGCAGCAGTGGATGTCACCGGCGAAGTCGATCGCCTCCTCAGTTTCGACTATTGGATTGCCGACACCAGTTACGAAAGCGACGATGCTTTCTTCTTTACCCTCAGCGACGGCATCAATTCCCAAACCTTCCTCAATTTCAGCGAAACGGAACTCGAAGCCAATGCCTCTGCCGATAACGGGAGTGCCAACTGGAACGGCGTTACCGTCGATTTAGACGACCTCATCGATAACCAGGGCTTTGGTGAAAATCTCACTTTAACCATTAGCGTCGATACCAATGCCAGCAGCGAGAATATTTTCGTCGATAACATCCTGTTTGCTGGGGATGCCGATGATGGTGGGAACGGCGGTGGAAACGGCGGTGGCGGTGACATTACCAAAATTCACGAAATTCAGGGAACCACCGATACTTCCGATACCGGAACCTATACCATCGAAGCCGTTGTCACCGAGGTATTTCCGGGACTGGGTGGGTTCTACATTCAGGAAGAAGATGCCGATGCCGATGCCAATCCCCTCACCTCTGAAGGATTGTTTGTTTTTTCGTCCGATCGCGTCAATGTTGGCGACACAGTAGAAATTACCGGGGATGTCGTCGAACAGTTCGGGCAAACCCAGATGAATCCCACCGCTATTACTGTCGTGGGAACCGATGCCCTACCGACTGCGACGACGGTTCGCTTTCCCATAGCCGATGTAGACGATTTGGAAAGCTACGAAGGAATGCTAGTAGACGTGCAAGCGGCATCGGGCGACTTGACGGTGACGGAACATTTCAATTTCGATCGGTTTGGGGAAGTTCTCCTCTCCTCCGGGGGACGCTTGGAACAGTTCACCCAAAATAACGCCCCCAGCGTTTCCGGCTTTGCGGCACATTTAGAAGATATCGCCGGGCGCAGCATCCTCATCGACGACGGACGCAACGGGCAAAACAACTTCCCCATCCCCAACGCCCGAGGCGGCAACAACCTCACCTCCAGCAATACTCTGCGCGGCGGCGATACTGTCTCCTCGGTAACGGGAATTCTCGGTTTCGGCTTTGGGAACTATCGCGTGCAACCCACCGAACCGATCGACTACCAAGCCACCAACCCCCGTCCGGCAGAGGCCCCCAACGTTGGCGGCAACGTCACGGTAGCCAGCTTCAACCTCCTCAACTACTTCAACGGCAACGGTATGGGGAGCGGCTTCCCCACGGCGCGAGGCGCAGAAACCTTTAGCGATTTCCAGCGCCAAACCGAAAAGCTGGTGACGGCGTTAGATAAACTCGATGCCGATATTATTGCCGTTCAGGAGGTAGAAAACGACTATGGCGACGGGGCAAATAGTGCCATTCAAGATTTGCTGGACGCGCTGAATGCCGAAACCGAACGCAACTATACTTATGTCGATCCCGGTGTCCCTCAGTTGGGTTCAGATGCGATCGCCGTGGGGATTATTTACGATGCCGATGTGGTGCAGGAGTCGGGAACGGCAGCATTTTTGAATACCCCCGGACTGTTCGACGGGGTGAACACCAACCGCACTCCCCTCGCCCAAAGCTTTGAAGTCATCGATGCGAACAATAGCGATTTCGGCGAAGAATTTACCGTGGCGGCGAACCACTTCAAATCCAAAGGCGATCGCAATGGAACGGCAACCGGGGCGAATGCCGATGCCGGAGACGGTCAGGGGAACTGGAACCAGCGTCGGCTGGATGGGGCAGATGCCGTCACCTCCTGGCTGGCGGCAGATCCCACGGGAAGCGGCGATGATGATGTTTTAATTATCGGCGATTTGAATGCCTACACCCAAGAAGATCCGATCGCGGCGATCGAAAATGCCGGATATACCAACATCGTCACTGGGGACTACTCCTTCGTCTTCAGCGGTCAGTGGGGTTCCCTCGATCGCGCTTTGGCTAACGGCAGTCTCGCATCCCAAGTGACGGGAGGGGCGAAATGGCACGTCAACGCCGACGAACCCGATGCCCTCGACTACAGCAGCGAATTTAACGACCCCAGCCTCTTCAATCCCAACGACGAGTTCCGCAACTCCGACCACGATCCGTTGGTATTGGGGTTGGATTTATCTTCTGACAGTGGTTGCAATCCCACCTCCGGAAGCGACGACCTCACCGCTTGCGCCACCTCGGGTGACGATGTGGTGAAAGCCCTCGGCGGAGACGACACCGTTAGTGGCGGGGAGGGAAACGACATTCTACGCGGGAATCGCGGAAACGACATCCTCGACGGGGAAGCGGGAGATGACACCCTGGGTGGAGGGACTGGTGACGATACGGTGACGGGTGGTGACGGTCGCGATCGCATCCTGGGTTGGACTGGAAACGACTTCCTCACGGGCGGTTCCGACAGCGACACGGTGCGCGGTGGCGACGGCGACGATACCTTGATTGGCGTTGACGATACCCTGGGAGCGTCAGGTACGGGGGAACGAGATATCCTTATCGGCGATGCGGGCGCGGATTTATTCGTCCTCGGCGACGAAAATGGCGCGTTCTACGACGATGGGGCGACGGTGGTTTCCGAAGGTTGGGCCGGTCGCGGTGTGGTGCGCGATTTCGAGGCTGGAACCGATACGATTCAACTGTTTGCTGGGGGAAGCTACGAGTTGCGAGAACGGAACGGCAACACCCAGATTTGGGAAGTCAGCGATCCGGTTCGGGAACTGATTGCGATCGTCCGAGATGCGTTTGCCCTGGATTTGGAGGGTTCTGAGTTTACGTTCGTGTAGCAATTTCCCATGAACTGTAGGGGTCAACGGCCGGATGTCGATCCCAACGATGATATTGGTTAACGAATAGAGTCATATTTGTTAACTGAATCTCGTCTCAATTAGCATCACTTGAAAACCTCGGTTTCTGTTTGAGATCGGGGTTTTAGAATATTGGATCGTCGATCGAGTCGATCGAACGGTTGCAATTTATCGCCGCAAAAATGCCTTATTGGAACTCGTCGCAACCTTATATGAAAGTGATGAATTGACCAGCCCGATTTTACCGGGTTTTCGCTGTTGTGTCAGTCAGTTGTTTTGAAAGTCTTTGGCAACAGATCGTTTTTCAAGAATATTTTCGAGATCGAGTTGATGACCATCACCGTTTCGTCTAACGGCATCAGTAGCATCGGGGAAATTAGATAGGGCAACAATCAACAAACCCCAGTGGAGAACCGGGGTATAATGGATAACATTTGAGATCGAAACTTACCCCAAGGCGCGATCGTGGAACTTTCTTGTAAAAGTGAATATGCAATGCTGGCTCTGCTGGCACTCGCCAACCATTACACCCAAGGCGAACCCCGGCAAATTCGGCAAATTGCCACCGAGCAACAGATTCCCGATCGATATTTAGAACAACTACTCGCCACCCTCAGACGGGGAGGTTTGGTGCGTTCCGAACGTGGGGCTAAAGGCGGTTATCTTCTGGCTCGAGAACCCTGGAAAGTCACCCTGCTCGAAATTGTCGAGTGCATTGAAGGCTTGAAAACGCGATCGTCTGCCACCAAGTCAAGTCCGAAAACGATTGAAAGCGCGATCGTGCGCGAAATTTGGCAAGAAGTGCGCCAAACCACCCACTCCGTCCTGCAAAAATATACCCTTCAAGATCTCAAAGAGCAACGAGATGCCAAGCAGCAACTCAATATTATGTATTACATCTAATCCATTAGATCTCATCGACCGAGCCATTACTTCGGTGCGATTCTCTGACGAAATCGTTATCTCAAAAAAAACGCTCCCAATCGAATTATTCCCACAATCATGATAAAAATTGCCCATAACATCACAGAACTTGTCGGCCGCACTCCACTGGTTCAATTGAATCGCATCCCCCAAGCAGAAGGCTGCGTCGCGCGCATCCTCGTCAAACTCGAAGGCATGAATCCATCTGCCTCCGTCAAGGATCGGATTGGGGTCAATATGGTCAATGCGGCAGAACGCGAAGGAACCATTGCCCCCGGTAAAACCATTCTGGTCGAACCGACATCGGGAAATACCGGTATTGCCTTAGCCATGGTGGCGGCGGCGAGAGGCTATCAACTCATTCTCACGATGCCGGACACCATGAGCGTAGAACGTCGGTGTATGTTGCAAGCTTACGGCGCACAACTAGAACTCACGCCGGGAACTGAGGGAATGCGAGGGGCGATCTCCCGCGCCCAAGAAATTGTGGAAAGTACACCCAATGCCTATATGTTGCAACAGTTCCGCAACCCGGCCAACCCCCAAATTCATCGAGAATCTACCGCCAAAGAAATTTGGGAAGATACGGAAGGTCAGGTGGATATTTTGATTGCGGGAGTGGGAACGGGAGGCACGATTACCGGAGCGGCTCAGGTGCTCAAGCGCCAGAAACCGACCTTCAAGGCAATCGCTGTCGAACCGGCCAACAGCTCGATTCTATCTGGCGGCAATCCCGGTCCTCACAAAATTCAAGGCATCGGCGCCGGTTTCGTGCCGCAAGTGCTAGATGTGGATATCATCGATGAAGTGGTGGCGGTGACTGACGAGGATGCGATCGCCTACGGTCGGCGTTTGGCGCGCGAAGAAGGTTTGCTCTCGGGCATTTCCACCGGTGCGGCATTGTGTGCAGCCGTTCGAGTTGCCCAACGACCGGAAAATGACGGTAAACTGATCGCTGTCTCTTA
>NZ_JADEXN010000135.1 GCF_015207075.1 Zarconia navalis LEGE 11467 | reverse complement strand
GGTTAATATTGCGCCGCCAAAGTCGAATTAGCACCAATTCCACCGGAACGGATCCCTGTGGTGATATCACCATAGATACCCAAAGCCTGGTGGCATTGGAAAATAGCGATATCAGCGCCAATGCGATCGATAGTCGGGGGGGACGGGTGAGTATCACTACACTCGGGC
This sequence comes from Zarconia navalis LEGE 11467, assembly GCF_015207075.1. Lineage (GTDB taxonomy): Bacteria > Cyanobacteriota > Cyanobacteriia > Cyanobacteriales > Geitlerinemataceae > Zarconia > Zarconia navalis. Next base: position 10,194 of record NZ_JADEXN010000135.1, on the reverse strand, counting down.
TTTTCGGCACGGAATTTCGCCAACAGTTGACGCCCGAAAGCGACATTACCGCCACCTCAGAACTCGGTCCCCAGTTCGACGGTATCGTTGATATTCAAACCCCCAATGTCGCACCGGGAATGGGATTGGTGGCCTTGCCTGCCCAGTTGCTTGATGCCACGGGTTTGCTCGCCCAAGGTTGCGACGATTATCAAGGCAGTCAATTTATCGTCACCGGACGGGGGGGTTTGCCTCAAGACCCTACCCAACCGCTGCGCAGTCGTCCCGTTTGGTCGGATTGGCGCCCGCTGGAGGCTGGGGAAAATGGAGAAAATGCCGCATCGGGTTTGATTGTCGATTCTGCGTCTTCTTTGGTGGAGGCCACGAATTGGATCGTCAACGGCGAGGGACAGGTGGAACTGATTGCCCGCATTCCGGGGGCGCGATCGCCTTGGCATCGAGAGCCAACTTGTCAGCCGTTAGGGCGATCGGTGCAATAAGGTCGATCGAAAGATTATTCCTGTTCCGATCTAGAGTTTTGAGCAATATTTATCCGCTCAATTTTTTTTCGTCTCGTCTAGATTTAAGCATCTTTAAAAAATCCGATACTTCCTCAACTAACCATTGCTTTTCGACGACTGTTAATAACAGTCCTAATTCATAGTCTTTATTATCGATCGTTAGTAGACATTTAGCATTTTGGCTGTCATTTGTCATTTGCAAACGACATCCTTGAATATCTACCGTTTTTCCACTTATTTTCACGGGACCTAATGGTCGATCGTACAGACAATAATAGTGACGATTCCCAATTTCAATCCTAGATAGCTCTTGACTCGTTAAACCGATTAAGAATGAGGAGATTAAAAAAGAAAGTATCGGAATAGAAAGTAAAATGAGATAAGCATGAAAATCTGAAAATGAGTTCAAAATCCAAGAGACAGAAAACGGGAAGATCGAGAAAACGAAAAGAAACGTCAAACAGCCCACACCGATTTTACTGTTCGTGTTGGTCGGCAAGTCCAAAAATAGCCGATTTTGGCTCCGATTTAGAATAACGGAAGTTCCTTTTGATGGAGCCTTTTCCACTGGAGAAGAAGAGCGATCGACTTTCTCTACGTTCTTATCATGTTGCAACACTTCGATCGCTTGAATCGCTGACTTTGATGGTTTGAGTCCTAAAAAATCTGAAATTTTGGCAGCGAGCCATTCTTTCTCTGCTTTATTTAAAAAGGTGCCAAAAGAGTACTTTTTGACCCCTGCCTGAATCACTAAATGGAGAACTTTATCTCCTTCACTATTTCTAGTTTCTTCCACATGAATCAGAGAAATATTGTCTCTTTGCAGTTGAATTCTACTGATAGTAATACTTGGAAACTTAATCGATATATTTAAATAATCTTCATCAATTTTTAAAGATTTTTCACACGCCATACAGAATGATATGAGACAGAAAAATGCTCCGAATAATAGGGCAGCTACAATATGTAATATGGTAAATAAAAAGCCAAGCGATAAAGCTAAAAAAATTAAAATTGTGAACCAATTACAAGAAGTTTTGCAGACGAAATGCCGAGCGTTTTTCTTGAAGATCACCGATCCAAATTTCTCGTAAGATGCAGTTGAATCAGCGAGATTAACTTTACCTTGCAAAGCATTAGCAGCTTCTTTGGCCGACTTAAATCGATCTTCAACCGCCGGTTCGAGTATTTTATCCAGCCAGTTGGCAAATTCTGGAGAAATATTAACTCGATTGCGAAAGTCAAACCTCATACGTTTTCGAGGCAGTTCTTCTGGAGAACGATGGGTGAGTAAAAAGAGTAAGGTTGCCCCCAGCGCATATAAATCTGAAGCAAAAAAAGATTGTCCTCGAAACTGTTCTGGAGGCATATAGCCCAGCGTTCCAATAAACGTCTCTCCACCCATTAAGGTCTGACGATAAACATCTTTAACCGCACCAAAATCAACTAAATAAATTTGACCATCGGCACGGCGAATAATATTTGAAGGTTTGATATCTCGGTGAATAATAGATGGCTGCATCTGGTGCAGATCGTCGAGTATTTGTAAGACTTGCAGGGCAATATCTCGGACTTGGTCTTCACTCCCATGCCAACCTTTTTTGACTAACGTACTTAGAGATTCCCCACTCACTAATTCTTGAACTAAATAAAATCGGCGATCGTCGGTGGTAGCTTCATGGAAATAATCTAAGTACTTAGGAATAGCTCGATGGTCGATGCGGGCAAGAACTTTCGCTTCCCGTTCAAATAAATCTAAGACTTTCCAATCTTGAACTTGCCGTAAGGATAGCACTTTAATCGCCACTCGCTTGTAATTCGTCAAGTCTTCGGCTTCGTAAGTGGTTCCAAATGCCCCTTGACCAATTTTCGTAACAATTCGATAGTGGTCTGCTACAATCATTTCTGGATAAATTAAATTTTTCATGGTAAAAAAATAGTTAATAGATCGTTTTCATACAATTGCAAAAGCTTTGGATAAAAACGTATTTAAAAAAAACACGAATTTCAATTACTTAATTTGTAAATGAAGACCATTTTGAGTTTTCAAGATTTAAAAAATTAGAAATTTGGCAAGCGAGCCACTCTTGCTCGGCTCGCTTTAAGTTGCTACCAAAGGTATGTTGGGTAAAACCCGTACAAATCTTTAGGCTTGTCGAGGTCACTTTATTGCCTACTCCACTGCTAATAATTTCCACCCCAACTAGGGAAATATCTTCCCTCTCTCGTTGACGCCGATAGACGGTAATACCGACGAATCGAACTGATATCGTCAAAAAATTTCCATCGATCTTCAAGTATTGCCGACCCCCGGAGTTTACTAATCCAAAACCCACAAGTAACAATAACAATGGGAATAACGGAAACGAAGTAGGTAAGAAGGCGATAACCAAGCAAAGTGGGATAGCCAACATAGCTAAGGAAATTAAGACTACGATCCAATCGGGAAGTATTTCGCAGAGAAAATGCCGATCGTTTTTCTGGAGGATGACTCGCCCGAATCTCTCGTAAGGTTCAGTTAAATCGGTCAAATTGACTTGACCTAGCAAAGTATCCGCTGCATCTTTTACCGACTTCAAACGCTCTTCCACCGCCGGTTCGAGCATCTTTTCCAACCAATCGGCAAACTCAGTCGAAACGTCAATTCGATCGCGAAATTTAAGCTTCATCCGCCGTTGCGGCAAATCCGCTGGAGATTCCCCCGTCAGCAGAAATAGCAACATTGCCCCCAAACTATATAAATCCGAAGCCGCACCCACTTGACCGAAAAACTGCTCTGGCGGCATATACCCCAAAGTCCCCACAAAAGTCCCGCCACGGGTGAGGGTATTGCGATACACATCCTGGACTGCCCCAAAATCCACCAGAAAAACCCGACCATCGGCATGACGAATGATGTTCTCTGGTTTGATGTCGCGATGAACCACCGGAGGCGTGAGGGAATGCAGATAGTCAAGAATTTCCAACACCTGACGGGCAACCTCTCGAACCTGGCTTTCCTGGGGATGCCAACCCTTTTCTACCCACGCCGCTAAAGAGTCTCCTGATGCTAATTCTCGAATCAGGTAAAATCGGCGATCTTCGGGGGTATCTTCCCAAAAACAATCGATAAATTTAGGAATACCGGGATGTTCTAAATGAGCCAGAACTCGCGCTTCTCTCTCGAAAAGTTCCAGCACTTTCCACTCTTCCATGTGTTGCAACGAGACAACTTTGAGAGCCACTCGTTGATAGTTGGTGAGGTCTTCGGCTTCGTAGGTCGTCCCCATGGAACCTTGACCTAAAAGGGTGACGATTCGATAGCGTTGGGTAACGATATCGTCGTTTTCGTGTAAAGATAGCGTTTGCATGGGTGTTACTGGGTCAGAACTGCCAACGGTGAGTGCAGCTTCAGTCTGCTCGAAAAAGTCTAAAAAGGTACGATCATCATCGATCGCCTCTAGAGATAAGTAAATATTGGGAAAGTGTAACCAGGTGTAACTCAGCCATCTGGATATTTATAGCGCTTCTCATACTCATGAGGTACAGAGTTTCTGGTTTTAGGGAATAGGGAATGGGGAATAGGAAATAGAATTTGGGTGTACCTCACAAGACTAAAAATTGCGATATCTTCGAGACAGTCATTTTTATTCAGAAAACTGTTTTCAGAGAGAAACTTACATCTATCAAAGTATGAACGCTATCTTTTATATTTGAAAGTTTTAATATAAAATAAAAGACGATCTCTATTTTGTTTAATCAGTAATTTTTTGATGAACTGGAAAGCTTTTTTAGCAATAATATGTAATCGTCAAGAGTACGAACTCACACCCCTTGAAGTAGACGTTATTATGTGCATAGATGAATGTGGAAACCAATCAAAAAATGATTTGCTTGATGCTTATATAGAATCCTATTCAAAAATAGAAAATGAAGCTTTCACTCAAAGACTTAAAAATATTTATAAAAAATTCAGGATAACAGGCAAAGGATATAAGCTTCCGCAGCTTCATAAATATTTAATCGAGCAATACATTCAGTACAAAAATAAAGATGTATTTTTTTCGGAAATTGGCTTAACTTATATTTATCCTAGTTTCCCTCGGGATCAATTTGGCAAAGAAATCTATACTATTATTCATTCAGAAGATATCGAACTAAAAAAAGTCGATATTTTGCAAACATTTGCGCCCAACCTTAATGATTATTGCGAGCATTTAACTCAGTGTCTTCAAAATAAAATTCAAGTTAGAATATTACTAGCTTGGCCTTACTCGGAAGCGGCTAAGCTCAGAGAGAATGTTCTTAGAAGATATGCTCGTGGGAATAGCCATGAGGAAATCAATATTTGCGATTGTGCGATCGAAAATTTAGAGACCTTAGAACAAATTATCAGTCTTTCAAAAAATTCCCAGCTCCTTGAGATTAAACTATACGATACACTTCCTTCTTTGGCAATTTATCGAGCGGGTAATTATATGCTGGCTTCACCCTTTCTACATGGTTCTCTCGCGGTCAATACCTTTCAATTAGAGCTGACATTAAATACATCAAATCAACTGATAGCGCAGACTTTACAACAAGACTTTGAATTAATGTGGCAAGTGGCTCGCCCATTTCACCCAGATCCCCACAAAAATTGGAGAAATGACTTGAAGATTTTATTCATCGATTAAAAACTATGCTCGAAAAAATTAATTCTTTTGAAAGTTCGTTAATTGAGAAGTTTAGCTCGCATCCGCTCTTCGTAAAAATTGATGAAATGTCTTGGCAGAAGCTGTTAGAAATTCTCATTCAGCGTCGCTTTCTATCACTTTCTATTGTTAATATTTATGAATTTGTCATTGATGCCCTCACCGATGAGTCTATTAAAAAAACCGTTAGAGGTATCTTAAATGAGGAATTTCCCCGCAATATGAAAGGCGTTCCGCTGCCTTCTCATCGAGAGTTACTGTTTCAAGATTTACTTAATCTTGGTGCAACTCGGAAAATGATTTTAACGACACCCGAAATGGCTGTCACTCAGAAGGTTAGAGATGAAAGCTATCAAGTGATGGTCGATTGTCTGGGCGGAGAACATTGTCAAGTTGGGCTGGTGGCGTTTCTCAGATTTTGGGCGGAAGTGCTTGTTTCTGTTGAGTATTCCTGTCTCTGGTCGCGAATTTCCGAGCGTTTATCCAATCAGCAATCGGATGGCAAAGTTCGATCTGAGTTTTATTATTTTCATATGATTCATGACAGCAGAAAGTCTGATATTGGCAAGGAAAGTTTTTTGGGTGGACTGACTCATTCTCAAGAACTAGCTACTCACTTACAAAGGCTAATGTCATCAGAAGAAGCTTTACTGTACTGTATGAATCTTGAAGAATATGCATATCAACTCAAATATCAGTTTTACGATCGCCTCATTCAAAATTTATACGAATAACCTATATCTCACCCAAAATTGAATCACTCAAATATTGGTTCCTAAAATAAGGCTAATAGCTGGATATCAATCGAACGCGAATGCATCCAATTTACGCTTCTACAGAAAAAACTCTAAAAATCGGCTGCGCGTTCTGAGACTCGGGATAAACCATAATTTCGTATTTCCCCGGAGCAAATCCATCTTCACTGGCTAAGGTAAAAACGATCGAACTGATATTACTTTCGACCGATTTCGTTTCTTTGAGTTCTACGGGTTTTCCCCCATCGGCAAGATAGCGCCAAATAAACGTTACATTGGTCTGGTCACGAACGTTATTTAAGCTGACATTGGCGATCGCCGCTTTCATTTGCGATGGAAAAACTGATTCATCCACGGGGCATTGCCAAGCCTCGAACATCGGATTGCTGAGTTCTTCCATTTGGTGGCATAGTTTTAGACCGGCAAGAGTTACCGCAGACGGTTCGAGAGATTGAAGAGAGTCGATGGTTCCTGGGGAATCCCAAGCGGTAAATTCTAATTCTTCTGCCGGAAAATCATTATTCTCCGAGATTAAATTTAACCGGTAAGAACCAATGGGTAAATTTTCGATAGGAAGTTCAATCTGCGCCGTTCCATTTTCGACGTTGAGAGGGGTCGTCTGGGTTTGAACGATCGCAACTTGACCTGGTTCTGGGATATAGGTCAGTTCAAGATTTATCGCCGTTTTCTGGGCAATCCAATTGGGAGTTGTCGCGATCTGAAGGGTGGAAGTATTGCGAGGAAACATACGGATATCTTCCGTGCAAACTCCCGACTCGGGAACCGCACACAAACGAACGTCACCCCAACTCGCCAGAACGTTTCTAAATGTGAAAGGGGCGATCGCCATCAAGAAAACACAGAGAAAAATTTTCAGCGGTTCGGGTCGTAAAAAGGGGAACTTTTCCTCGATAAACGGTTGAAGTGGAGGTAAAACGATCGCGCAAGCTAAGGCGAATAAAATCACCGGAACGATCGCCCCATCGGACATTGCAACAATGCCGTTAATTAGCGCTAAAAAGCCCGCTAAAATCGCCAAACACCATTGGATAACCTCGAAAGTACCTGCCATCACCCTAAAATTTCCTTTAAACCGCGAACCAATCGATCGATTCCTTCGGCAACAGTTTCCGGCTTCAGCGCCCCATATGCCACCCGCAGATAGCACCCATCCTTCATACCAAACGTCGTACCGGGAATCACCGCCACTCGATAGTCGCGAATCAACCGTTCGACGAGTTCGAGGGCTTCTAACTGGGCATTCACCTTGAGAAACACATAAAATGCCCCTCGTGCTGGGGCGATGGTACACAACTCCGTGAGGGGTTTCAAGGCATCGAGAACGATTTCCCGAATGGAAGCGATGGTTTCGAGATGTCCTCGGCAGTAACTCGCGCCCACCCGCAACGCCCCCAATGCCGCATACTGCGAGATAACTGGCGGGCAAATCAGAATCGTATCTTGGATTTTTTTGACGGCATCCACCAGATGAGATGGCAGCACCATATAACCGATGCGCCAACTGGCAAATCCGTAAGCTTTGGAGAGGCTGAACAGGGAGATGGTGCGATCGAAACTATCCGCAAACGAGGCGGGGGAGACGTGGCGCGTGCCGTCGTAGGTAAAGTATTCGTAGGCTTCGTCGCTGATATGATAAATCCCGCGTTCGGCGCAAATACGATCGATCTGGCGCAATGCATCCTCTGAATACACCGCGCCGGTAGGATTGTTCGGAGAAATGGTCACCACCGCCCGCGTTTTGTCGGAGATGGCATCTAAAATGGCTTCCGGACGCAGTTGGTAATTCTCGTCGGTGGGAACGAGTACCGGACGGCAACTAGCGATCGCGATCGCCATTTCGTGATTGAAATAGTAGGGGGTGGGGAGAATAATCTCGTCGCCCGGTTGGGTAATTGCCAGCACCGCATTCACAAATGCCATATTGCTGCCAGCGGTGACGACGATACTGCGGCGATTATCCAAAAAAATTCCATTGTCCGATTCGAGTTTTGCCGCGATCGTATCGAGTAACGGGGGAATCCCTACCACCGACCCGTATAAATGATGCCTCGAATCGGCGAGAAACTCCGATAAACCCGCCATGGCTTCTGGCGGCGGTGGATAGTACACAACCCCTTGCCCCAGGGAAATCGTGCCGGGATGGCGGCGTATGAGTTCTCCAACGATGGGAATAATCGGCGACTGCACCGCCTGCATCCGCGAAGTGAAGCGTTCCATAGACCTAGGCCCCTAACACTGCATTTCATTGTCTCCCAAAGTGTTCCCGGAAAATGCGCGATCGAACAACTTCGCACGGCCATAAAAAAACAAGAGGGAAAAAATTCCCTCTTGCCATTTTGATTCGCCCTTGACTTGCGCGCTTATCCTAAATAGTTGGCTTCTTGCTCGAGTAGACGAATTAATTTTTCATTACCACTGGCTCTAGCTAATTCCAAGCGATGTTCTAGAGATTTTCTGAGGGTGGCGCGATGGTTAGCTGCGGCTTGTTGAATGAGTTGTTTGCGATTCTTGTTCATTTGAGGATCTGAACTGTAGCGTTACAATTTAAAGCTAACATATTATTTTTGCTGCTGTATCTAATTTTACAAAAAAGTTACCATTTTCGAGAAATCGACGATCGTAAAGTCATGACGATCGTACTTAATCAAAATTAATAACGAATGTTTTAAAAGATTCATGCTTACTTGCTACAGTAAGGGGTTAATTCTTTGGAATAATATGGATGAAACCTAGATCCAAGCGCCCTTTGAGAACCGCTCGACTGAGTATTGCGATCGCCCTACTGCTGACCAGTGCCGGAGTCACGTTCTTTATTTCCCGTTATATTTTGGCGGCCAAGCAGGTCGCCCAATGCAATCGACTCAATGAAATCCTCAATGAAGGTCACGCAAAAGTGCTGGCATTTCAAGCCCAGGATGAAATCTCGACCCATCAACTGGCAAGCGAACTCGAAGGAATTACCCTAAAACTGGGGGGAGCGGAACTCAGCGATCCCAACCTTCGGCACTATCGAGGAAACTTCGTGCGAGTGTATCGCGAACTTTCTCAAGATTTTCGAAAACTCGGGCAGGCTCTCACTCTCGCAAACGAGGCGGATATGACCCAAACCGGTCAACAACAGGTCAAACAAGCCGTTTCCAATGTCCGACAGGTAGGAATTTCCGTTGCTCAAACCGCTGAAAATGCCGATCGCCTCGCTGGAGATGTCAACAGCTATTGCGCTCCCAGTGCGCAATAGAGTTAGACTCGAATTTAGAAACAGCCCCGAGAGAGCGTCGCCAAAATCCAGCTAAATAATCCAGAAAAATATAAAACAGTCCAGCTATGAGTAGCTCTGAGAATTATCGCGAGCAACCCATCCGAATTGCTGTGGTCGGGGACGTTCACGACCAATGGGATGAGACTGATGCGACGGCCCTGAAAAATCTCGGGGTCGATTTGGTGTTGTTCGTCGGCGACTTTGGTAACGAGTCCGTCGCCGTGGTTCGCCAAATCGCCCAGCTCGATTTACCCAAAGCCACGATTTTCGGCAATCACGATGCCTGGTACACGGCAACGCCTTGGGGTCGCAAGCGATGTCCCTACCAGCGGCCTCAAGAAGATTGGCTGACCGAACAACTCGATCTCCTCGAAGAAGTCCGCGTAGGGTATCGCGCCCTCGATTTTCCCGAATTGCAACTGACGGTGGTTGGGGGTCGTCCCTTTAGTTGGGGAGGTTCGAGTTGGACGAAGTACCAAGATTTCTATCGAGAGCAGTTTGGAGTCGCCACGTTTGAAGAGTCTGTCGAACGGATCGTCTCGGCGGCGAAGGATGCAACTCACCACCGGATTGTTTTTTTAGCACACAACGGTCCGACGGGTTTGGGAGATTTACCCGAAGATATCTGCGGCAAAGACTGGGAACCCATTGGTGGCGACCATGGCGATCGAGATTTGGAGGTGGCGATTTTGCGGGTGCGCCAACTGGGTAAAACCATTCCCCTGGTGACATTCGGTCATATGCACCACAACCTTCGCCATACCAAAACCCAACGGCGCGAGACGCTCGAGGTTGCCCCTGAAGGAACCATTTACTTGAATGCCGCGAGGGTTCCTCGAATAAAGAGCGAGGGGAGTTTGCGCAGCTTCTCCCTGGTTTCTTTAGAAGGAGAGACCGCGCCCCACATTTCCTTGGTTTGGGTTGATGCTCGCGGTCGGATTGCCGAAGAAGAAACGCTGTACGCCGACGAGTCACTCGTTAAAGGG
>NZ_JADEXN010000134.1 GCF_015207075.1 Zarconia navalis LEGE 11467 | reverse complement strand
TCAATACTCCCTCTATTGGGAACCTGATTCGGGAACGAAAAACCAGTCAAATCTACTCTTCGATTCAAATGGGAGCGAAAGTTGGGATGCAAACCATGGAAATGTGTTTGGCTCGACTGGTGAACGAAGGAAAAGTCCTATACGAAGACGCAGTGAGCAAGAGTTCTAAACCCGACGAACTCGATCGATTGATCGACCCGAAAATTAAAGCCGGTGGCAAACCGGGCGCTCAACCCGCAGGCAAACGAACTGCAAGGACGCGCTAGAATTTGGGTACGGTGTAGTGCTTGGTGAGATTCGACCCGGAGCGATCGTAAAAGCTCCGGGAAAAACTTTTATTTTGCGTTTCTAAAGCTTGACCTTCTCCATTTCGGCCCTGGAATCATCCCTCTTACTTCTTAATAAATTATGGCTAATGCGGCATCTAAGAAAGAATCAAAAGGTTTCGATTTAAGCAACATTGAAGAGACCATTCAGGTTGCCATTTCGAGCGTTACGGTCAAAGATAAAGCAATTTTTTCCCGCCAGTTTGCAGCAATGTTCAATGCTGGGGTGGGAATGCTTAGATGTTTGAGCGTGTTGAACGAGCAGTGCAGTAATGCCAGGCTTAGAAAAGCGCTCACAGAAATTAGAGGTGAGGTTGAAGAAGGGGGAGGTTTGGCAAATGCCATGACCAAGCACCCCAAATGCTTCGATAAGCTATACGTCAGTATGGTGGCAGCAGGAGAGGTTGGTGGTGTCCTCGACGAAGTGCTCAACCGTCTGGCGATGCTGCTCGAAAAGATGGCAAAAATTCAGAACGAATTGAAGTCAGCCATGGCTTACCCGCAAACTGTGGGTTTTATCGCCGTGGTCATTTTTGTGGGGATGACGGTATTTCTCTTGCCGATTTTTGCCGATATTTTCAAGCAATTGGGTGCAGAACTTCCCGTCTTTACCCAAATGATGATGAATATCAGCTACATTTTGCGCGGGCCTTTTCTTCCGACACCAGATGAGAATCCAGAATTGAGCGGTCTCGAAACGCGCAACTACTACATCGTAATGCTTATCGGTGCCGTTATCGGTCTTGCCTTTGCCATCAAGCAATACTATCAAACTCCGGCCGGACGCTTTCAAATTGACGCGATGCTGCTCAAAGCCCCGATTTTTGGCGACTTGATTGAAAAGTCGGCAGTGGCGAGTTTTTGCAACGTCTTCGGAACCCTGACTCGTTCTGGTGTACCGATTTTGAACGCGATGGAAATCGTGCGAGATACGGCTGGTAATGAAGTGATTGCCGATGCGATCGAATATGCCCGAGACCAAATTCAAACGGGGGGAAGTATTAGCGAAGCATTCAGAGAAAAAGGGGTAATGCCTGCTCTTGCCGTCCAAATGATGTCCATTGGGGAAGAAACCGGGGAACTCGATCAAATGCTGATCAAGGTAGGACAGTTCTACGAAGATGAAGTGGAACAGGCCATTAAAGCGTTAACGAGTATGCTCGAACCTTTGATGATCGTGGTCATTGGTGGCATGGTGGGTTCGATTCTGCTGTCGATGTACCTACCGATGTTTGCGGTGATGGATCAAATTAGTTAAAAGTTCAGATGGGCGACAAGACGATAGAAGCCCTATCGATCGAGTTTAACAGGGGGCAAACCAAACAATTTCCCCCTATTTTGTCTTTTTAAACTTAAACTAAAGAATTTTTTCCAAGCCGTACACTAACGATTTGAGCTGTGTCACCTTGCGAATGGATAGTAGCACCCCCGGCATATAGCAGGCGCGATCGCTCGTATCGTGGCGCAGGGTATAAATTTGACCGGGAGCACCAAAAATCACCTCTTGGTGAGCGATTAAGCCCGGCAAACGAATGCTGTGAATGCGAACGTCCCGATCGGCCAAAGCGCCCCTTGCACCGGTGAGTTCTTCCGTTTCCTTCACCTGAGGGGGATTGAAGGTTTTCCCCAGCTCTGCAAGCATTTGAGCGGTTTTAATCGCTGTTCCGCTGGGGGCATCAGCTTTTCGATCGTGGTGGAGTTCGATGATTTCTACATGATCGAAATACTGGGAGGCCCGAATGGCGGCTTGTTGCAATAGCACCATCCCGATCGAAAAGTTGGGGATAATCAGACAGCCCGTACTGGCTTTTTGGGCAAAATCTGCCAAATCCTGAAGTTGCTCGCCGCTCAAGCCCGTCGTCCCCACAACCGGTCGAATACCGTAGGCGATCGCAGATCTGACGTTATCGTAGACTGACTTGGGATGGGTAAAATCAACCATTACCCCTTGCTGCTTTTCTTGAGTTGCCATGACCAAAGTACTTTGCAGCTCGCTTAGAACGGGCACTTCCAAAGCCCCACAACCGGCAATTTCGCCAATATCTCGACCGAGATACTCCGGGTTGAGATCGACAGCTCCGAGTAGCATCATATCCTCGGCTGCGGCAACGGCTTTGACCACTTCGCAGCCCATCTTTCCCGTTGCTCCGTTAACCACCACAGGAATTGGATCTTGGCTTGCCATAATTGAGAAATACATTTGGACTCCAATGGAGATTGTGACACCCTGACGACCCGCATCGCAAGCCAGAAGGGATCGCAATCTCCCACTGAGAGTATTCAGTTTTATTTTTGAGAGGGCTTAATGGGTTTGGGCTTTGGTTTGGAAGGACTTTTGGGAGAGTCAGAATAAGTCCGAGGTCCTTTCGATATGGGGGCAGAACTCCGACCACCTCGTTTAAAGCCGCCACCATAGCGACTTTGTCCGTAAGGCTTTTTATTAAACCTGCGTTTGATCGGTAGTGCGCCCATATTGTGGCTTTCTTGGATGACCAGGTCGTTGCCCTCGCGCTGTACGTGGAACTCCCAGAAATGTCCGACGGCTTTTCCGGGTAACTTCCCCGTCAGTTTTAGCTTAAAAAATTTGGGTCGATCGTCATTTTTCCGAGGGGCTTGCTTAATTTTTACGACCGCGTACTCTCGATCTTGGGCGTAATAGATAACCTCACCGCGAATAGAAAAATAGTTGTCGTTAACTTCAGTAGAAGATACCGGCAAAGGTTCGGACTCGGGTGAGTCTTTCTCACCATCAGCAACTGTTTCATCTTGCTGCTTGTACTCTTCACTAAGAGTTTCCGGTTCCCAAACTCCAACAATTTGAACATGCAAGTTACCATCGTGCTGACCGGTGCGCGGATAAACGACCCACAGGTGACTTTGTTGCAAGTCCACGTGATTTTTGACTAAACTCATCACTCGACCGAGGAGGACAGCATCGACAGGAGTCCCATCGCTACTGGTCATTAAAGCACCTCGCGTGATTTGCTCGGCACAGGGAGCGTACTGACCTCGGACTACGCCGATCGCGCGGTATTGCCTCGGCTCGCTTGGTGGTGGAATGGGCTGTTGCCGAGCGACTTGAGCGGGGGATGAGGCAGCCTGGTTTTCCTTCGCTTCAGGTTGGGAAGAAACGCTTTTGACCTCCATCTCGTCAGGGCTAGGAGCGGGCGGCCGTTCGGGAGTATTCGGCTTAGACACAGAGGGATTGGGTGACTTTGGGGATTCAGACAATGGATTAGAAGAGGAACTCATAAAACCTCCTAAGGGCGGAGACACATCCTTAGACTACGGAACAGAAGACAAAAAGCTGCACGGTTAAGCGCGATCGACCCGTTGGGTTGTAGAAACTTTACGGGGGTTTCTCGATCGCCCCGAGCAAGTAGCTATCGTTTAGAATGATGACTACCCAGTCTGCCTATTGTACTAAATGCAACCCCGATAGGCGGTTATCCGAAATGTTTACATAATTTCTCTGTGTTTGTTGTCAAAGTCTTGACAGTACAAGGGTCTTCAACTGACCGTACGGTCGCTCTCTCGAGGACATCTGCGCTTGAGGGTCTTTGTAATCCGCGAGTATTTTTTCCATCGAGAAAAGAGCGAACGCGAACCGCAGATCGACGATCGAATCATGTCATGTTCGCTCTCGTCGCGCACATTCAATACCCAGTCACGCTTGGGTGCAACTTAATACGCCCAAATCCTTGGATTGCTATAGCTCGCGTGGTGAAAATTGCTAGATTTCTTGTCTGGGATGCTTGTATTGCCAGGGTTTGTCAACGTTTCACATCAATCCGTGATTTTTCAAGGCAATCCGGGGAAAAGTCGTATTGTTTCGATTGGAAACCGAATTCAGGATCGAAGTCGCGTATCAAATCTTTACAGCAATGTTAATTCCTGCAACAAATTTAAGCGCAGAGGAGTGAATCTTGATAAGAGTTAAAGTTAACATTTGAATCCAAATGCTTATCAACCTGTTGTAAAAGCTGAATCGAGAGAGGAAAACATAAATTGACTTTCGTAACATTACACGCCACCCTATTAGCGGCCTTTCCGTCCAGTGTCCCCTGGAGTCCTAAAGTTGCATTAGTGATGATTCTTTGCAATATTCTGGCGATCGCCGTGGGTAAAGCCACGATGAAATATCCCAGTGCCGGGCCGGCATTGCCAATGCCAGAAATGTTTGGTGGCATGGGTTTCCCCGCACTATTGGCAACCACGAGCTTCGGTCACGTGTTGGGCATCGGCATGATTTTGGGCTTGGCTAGTTCTGGCGCACTCTAAGTCATAGACTTTATAGATTAAGAATCGAATGAGGAGGCACTTCAAGGGGTTTGACGATCGAAAAGTGCCTCCTTGTATTTTGCCAGTTTTGGTTTTTCCTCCCGAAGAAAACACGAATCAATACTTCGGTGTCGCTCTTTACGAGATTTTGAACGTACGATCTTCGATCGACTTTAAATGGGAACGATTTGCTGACTCGTTAAGGAAAATAAAGTATGTCAGACGGTAAGTTACATACTGGGTAATTCACAACACAATTCCCAGAATTGGGAATTACCAACGCTTAAGCAGTCCCACGCGCGTATCTTTGCTGCTCGGCAATGCTAAATCGAGTCACCCAGAAGTTGGGAGATCGAGCGACTCCACAGAAAGTCCCTTTGATGCCAGCCATTGAGGATCGTACAAGCGGGATTGGTAGCGCGAACCGCTATCGCAAAGGATCGTGACGATCGTATGTCCGGGGCCCATTTCTTTGGCGAGGGCAACGGCAGCACCGACGTTAATGCCTACCGAACCACCCATAAACAAGCCATCTTGGCGCAGCAATTGATAAATGACTCGCAGACATTCTCGATCCGAAATCCGAATTGCATCGTCAATGGGGGCTCCTTCCATATTTCCGGTGATTCGACTGTTACCGATGCCTTCGGTGATAGAACTGCCCTCGGTTTCAATTTTTCCGGTTTTCGCGTAGCTGTAGAGTCCACTACCCATCGGATCGGCGACTAGGCATTGAATGTCGGGATTTTTTTCTTTGAGGAACATTGCCACGCCAGCGTAGGTTCCCCCCGTTCCCGTCGCCGAAACCCAAGCGTCAATTTTACCGTCTGTTTGCTGCCACATTTCCGGCCCAGTGGTTTCGTAGTGGGCCTGTCGATTGGCGAGATTCTCAAATTGGTTTGCCCAGATAGCGTTATCCATTTCTGCGGCTAGTCTGCCGGAGAGTTTGACGTAATTATTCGGGTCTTTGTAGGGGACGGCCCGAACGGGACGCACTTCGGCACCGAGAGTACGCAGGGCATCCATTTTCTCTTGGGACTGGGTTTCGGGGATGATAATCAGGCATTTGTAACCTTTGGCATTGCAGATATGAGTCAGTCCGATGCCCGTATTTCCCGCAGTGCCTTCAACGACGGTTCCCCCCAGTTTGAGTAACCCTTTTTTCTCCGCATCTTGAATGATGTAGAGTGCTGCCCGATCTTTGACAGAACCTCCGGGATTGAGAAACTCCGCTTTGCCGAGAATTTCGCAACCCGTTTCGTCGCTAAAGCTGTTGAGGCGAATGAGTGGAGTGTTGCCAACTGTATCAACAAAACCTTGTTTGATATCCATTTTTCGATATGTTGTCCCTGCCA
Organism: Zarconia navalis LEGE 11467; assembly: GCF_015207075.1. Taxonomy (GTDB): domain Bacteria; phylum Cyanobacteriota; class Cyanobacteriia; order Cyanobacteriales; family Geitlerinemataceae; genus Zarconia; species Zarconia navalis. Next base: position 4,416 of record NZ_JADEXN010000134.1, on the reverse strand, counting down.
TCTAATCAGCTTATCAGGGTGGGGGAAAACTTGGCACTGAGGTCGATCGCGCGATCGCTCCGAGCGGTAGCCCGATCGCCCAATCTAGACTCAACGGGATGGAAAACTGCTGTCTTACCACTAATTGAGATCGAACGACCACCGCAAAATTGACTAAATTCGCTCGGTTTCGAGATCCGCACGCGTACTGAGGCGATCGGGTGTCAATCGGGGCTGTAATGAAATTATGGGGTTTTGAGTTGTTTGTAAATGTAACGGCGTAGATGAAACGTTTGTACTTCGGAGTTGGGATGGGATGTGCGGGAACTTATCCGATCCCACCTTTTCGCCTTATGTTGAGTCAGGTTAGGACAATGTCTGAGTTTCAATTGCTCGTTCTCGATTCAAACCATCGAACGATGGCATCGGCGAATACCCTGGTTTTCATCGATGCCGCTGTTGACTGCTGCCCGACTCTTGCGACTGAAGTCATGGGGGATGCCAATGCGATCGCGATCGACCCGACAGAAGATGGAATCACGCAAATTACAACGGCTTTAGCCCGCTATCGCAATCTCGAAAAACTGCATATTGTTTCTTTGGGTTTTCCAGAAGGTCTCTATCTAGGTAACGGTATTCTCACGATCGAAACCCTCCATGCCTACGTACATCCGTTGATGGATTGGACAGATAGCATGAAACCCAGTGCCTCGATTTTTCTGCACGGCTGCAATGTTATCTTTGGTCGTTTAGGTATGGAGTTAGTGGCAAAGTTAAGCCATCTGACTGGGGTGAGTGTTGCAGTTGCCTAAAATAGACTCTCTTTGTTTGTTAATCGTTATCTATTCATGAAGCCAAACTATTCGAGCAATTATTGATATGACAGCAGACAAACTGTCACACTTGCATTCTTTATTTTTGGCACTAATGTTATTTAAAAAATCGAGAATATTTACTTTAGAAATTCAGTATTGTTTGGAAACAAACACCAGACTCTTATCGTCAAAAAAAACTAAGCTCAAGCAGAATGCGATTTTTAGTGACAAAAATAATCTCATATCCACCTTGAGCTAAATCCAAATATCTAACCCATTCGATCGAATATATTTATTTCGATCGAAGACAGAAAGTTCTCAATATTTTCGTACTCGCACTTATAACGTTTGACGGTCGAATCTCAGCCAATTCATAAAGATTGGATAAATTTCTGATGTACTCGCGCTGAGAAACTCGTCATTTATCGTTGAAATCGCTTAAATTAGCTCTAGTTTAGTTGTAATTTTAGTCCATTTTACTAGAGCCAAAAATCGGGATGCATCTCAAGTCTTACAAAATATTAATTTTTGAGAACCCTTGACGATGAACAGAAATCCCAGAACATTACTCAATCTGTACGAAAATACTACCATGCAAGAATCTTCTAGAAATACGACTAACTCTAACAGCGTAGATTCAAAAATTCTAGAAATCGAAGAGTCGGGTATTTTTGAAGAGCAAGAATATCTCGAACTCAATCCCGATGTTGCCGCCGCAGTCTCCGCCGGTGTGACAACAGCAACGGAGCATTTTACTAAGTACGGATTCCGAGAAGAACGTCAATTCAGCCGTTTATTTGACGCGCAATTCTATCTTAATGCTCACTCCGATGTTGCCGCAGTCGTTTCAGCGGGAGCAACTACCGCAGCGGAGCATTTCTTTAAATTTGGAGTCAAAGAAGAGCGCTCCTTTAACGCTCTATTCGATCGCACCTTTTATCTTAAGAGTCATAATGATATTGCTGCGGCTGTTTCCGCTGGTGCGACCACAGCCACTCAACATTTCTTTAAATTTGGAATCAAAGAAGAGCGATCTTTTAACGCTCTATTCAATCGCCAATTTTATCTCAAGAGCCATAATGATATTGCTGCGGCTGTTTCTGCAGGATTCACCACGGCAGAAGAGCATTTCTTTGAATTTGGAGTCAAAGAAGAACGTTCGTTTAATGCTCTATTCGATCGCACCTTTTATTTGAGTGCTCACCCCGATGTTGCCGCCGTCGTATCCGCCGGATTCACCACTGCAGAAGAGCATTTCTTTGAATTTGGGGTCAAAGAAGAGCGATCCTTTAATACTTTCTTCGATCGCGCCTTTTACCTAAATGCCAACCTCGATGTTGCTGCTGCTGTCTCAGCCGGAGTCACCACTGCAACGGAGCATTTCTTTGAGTTTGGCATTCAAGAAAATCGTTCTTTTAGCGCGCTATTCAACAGTCAGTTTTACCTAAATGCCAACCCCGATGTAGCGGCAGCCGTATCCGCAGGCGTCACCACAGCAGCAGAGCATTTCTTTGAGTTTGGCATTCAAGAAAATCGCAACTTTACTAGCTTCATCAGTCCCCTTCTCAATTCTCAAGCTTTCAGCCAAACCTACACCACAGACATTGCTAACTTCTTTAACGTTGAGAGCATTTCCCAACTGAGCAGCGAACAAGTTGTCGAAAGCATCTTCGATAATAGCGCTCCAGCGATCGATATTCAGTACGTGCGGACGCGGTATGCCGCCGAACTCGAAAGCTTTTATGGATTTGCTGTTGCCGAACTGAGTGACGAACAGGTAAATGCTTATGCTTTGGAACAAGGACGGCAAGCCGGGTTGACGCTTTCGCCATTGGATATCGATGGCTATCGGGTACAGTTTTCCAATCGCTTGGTGGCATTCTATCAAGTTAGCAGCGTCGAGCGTCTCACCATCGAGCAAGTTCGAGACTTCATGGTGGGTGAAGGCTTGAGTCAAGGCATCGACATCACCGGATTTGTCGATATTTCTTATTACCGCAGCACCTACCAAGCATCGCTTTCCTCTCAGTTTGGGGTGGAATTTAGCGATCGCCAGGTCGTCGATTTCGTCTTTGGCGATGCCGCTCCCTATCTCGACGAAGAATATTATAAGTCGATCTACGGCAATATCTTAACCGCCGAGGGGGTGCGCGTTGCCGACTTGACCAGCGAACAACTAAAAGTTTACGTGTTTACTGAAGGCTGGAACTCCGATATCGAACTCTCCGCAGTGAATATCGAAGGCTATCGGTTGCAGTATGCCACTCAACTTTCTCTGTTCTACTTCGGTACGGTAAGGACGACTCCTTCTGATGGTGGGAATACGAATCCCCCGGCTTCTGGCGGCGGTTCCGGTGGTTCCGGCAATGCCAACTCGGCCATGTCTGGCGGCGGTTCCGGTGGTTCCGGTAATGCCAACTCGGCCATATCTGGCGGCGGTTCCGGTGGTTCCGGTAATGCCAACTCGGCCATGTCCGGTGGTGGTTCTGGTGGTTCCGGTAATGCCAACTCGGCCATGTCCGGTGGTGGCGGCGATATGGATGGTGAAGATGGCGGCACCACAACTCAGGTGGATATCTCAGAACTCACCGATAAGGAAATTATCGAGTTCATGTTCGGTGAAGGCTTGAAGCAAGGAATTTCCCCGTTAGAATTCGTAGAGATTACCGAAATTCGCCAACTCTTTGCCGCCGAACTGACCCAATTTTACAGCGTGACTAACGTCGCCGAACTCAGCGATAACCTGGTATTAGATTTTCTCTTCGGTGGCGTTGCCGAAAAAATTGACTACGAGTTCTATCGCAGCACTTACTCGAGTGAATTAGCTGCTCAATTTGGCGTATCTGTAGAACTCATTAGCGAGACGCAAATTCTCGATCATGTTTATCAGGTGGGATTCGTTCGAGGATTCCAACTATCCCCGATCGATTTTGATGGTTATATCGCACAATACACCACCCAAATTGCCAGCCACTTCAGTATCAGCATCGAAGAAGTCAGCAAACTGAGCATCGAGAAAATTCGCGAATTTATCTTCGATGTCGGGGTAGAACAGGGTTTGAGTCTGACGGGTTTCGTCGAAACCTCCTACATTCGATCGACCTATGCCGCTGCGATCGCCACTTCTTTCGACGTTACCGTAGAGACCGTTACCACCAGTTTCAGCGACGAGCAAATTATCCAATGGTTTGCCACCGAGTTTCAATCCATCGATCTCGAATACGTTCGCTACGAAGTCACTCAGCTTTCTGTTGAAGAACGGACGACATTATTTGCGGCATTGGGATTCACCGTTGATGCCAATACGGTACTCAGCGCTCAACAAATTGTTGAAATTGCCTACAGCTCCGAGTTTAAGGCGATTTTAGAAGTCGAATCCGCCAAAACGATCGCGATCGATATTGAAGGCTATCTGGAAAAGTATGCCGAAGAGGTAGATGAGTGCCTCGGCGGTCATTCCGGCATGACTGGGATGACTGGCGGTTCCCCGATGACCGGTGATTCCAAGATGACTGGGATGACTGGTGGTTCTCCGATGACCGGTGATTCCAAGATGACTGGGATGACTGGCGGTTCCCCGATGACCGGTGATTCCAAGATGACTGGGATGACGGGTGGTTCC
>NZ_JADEXN010000133.1 GCF_015207075.1 Zarconia navalis LEGE 11467 | reverse complement strand
CTGTCATCTGTTACCTTCCCCTCACCGCGTCCCCCATCCCAATCGCGCCCGATCGAATTGCCCCCATTTGTGGCAACCTGAATACAGAAGAATTTTGCGCAATTGTATTGGTTGCGATCGTCACAACTCCCCAGCTCGAACTATGCAAACATTGCCCAACGCTCCCCAGACGGCATCTACTCTCGACTCCCACCCCATCGAGACCGCCATTCGCCGACGCAAGACTCGTCCGGTGAAAGTGGGGAACATCACGATCGGCGGTGGGTATCCCGTTGTAGTGCAGTCGATGATCAACGAAGATACCATGGACGTGGAAGGGTCGGTGGCCGCGATTCGCCGCTTGCACGAAATTGGTTGCGAAATCGTCCGCGTTACCGTACCGAGTTTGTCCCACGCGAAAACCCTAGGAGACATCAAGCAGAGGCTGATCGACACGTATCAAGATGTCCCTCTGGTGGCTGACGTACACCACAACGGCATGAAAATTGCCCTAGAAGTTGCCAAACACGTCGATAAGGTGCGCATCAATCCGGGGTTGTATGTCTTTGAGAAACCCAAAGCCGATGGTGGCGAGTACACCCAAGCCGAATTTGACCAGATCGGAGATAAAATCCGCGCCACCCTCGAACCGTTGGTGGTGTCGCTGCGAGAGCAAGGAAAAGCCATGCGCATCGGGGTCAATCACGGTTCTCTTGCCGAACGAATGCTTTTTACCTACGGCGATACCCCCGAAGGCATGGTGGAATCGGCACTGGAGTTCATAAAAATTTGCGAATCTTTGGATTTTCGTAATATTGTCATTTCCCTCAAAGCCTCTAGAGTTCCGGTAATGATTGCGGCATACCGCTTGATGGTTCGGCGTATGGACCAACTGGGTATGGATTACCCCCTGCATTTGGGGGTAACTGAAGCTGGAGATGGAGAATACGGTCGAATCAAGTCTACGGCGGGAATTGGAACGCTTTTGGCCGATGGCATTGGCGATACGATTCGTGTTTCTCTGACCGAAGCCCCTGAAAAAGAAATTCCAGTTTGTTACAGTATTTTGCAGGCACTGGGATTGCGAAAGACCATGGTGGAATACGTGGCTTGCCCTTCCTGCGGACGGACTTTATTCAATTTAGAAGAAGTTCTGCATCGAGTACGCGAAGCCACCCAACATTTAACCGGTTTAGATATTGCCGTGATGGGTTGCATCGTCAACGGACCGGGTGAAATGGCTGATGCCGATTACGGTTACGTGGGCAAACAACCGGGCTATATTTCTCTGTATCGAGGTCGAGAAGAAATTAAAAAAGTGCCTGAATCGCAAGGTGTGGAGGAGTTGATCGACTTGATTAAAGCCGATGGACGATGGATCGATCCTTAAACGGTCCGATCGCAATTTCCGGAGAATTCGAGCGGGCGATCGCATAGGTAATTAGGCGATCGACCTTCCATAGTTGCTTGTGTTAGAGTGGGCATAACTTAGTATGAAAAAAATTCCCAATATTCGTAGTAGGCAGATGGCAATGACAACTCGTGGGCTAGTTGTAGGCGCGACAGTAATCGTGCTAAGCACGGTAACGATTGTGGGCGCGGGTCTTCATTTAAAAGGTCAAGCCTTTTTTCAAGATAGTCCCAAAGAGTTAGTTGATGAAGTCTGGCAAATTATCGATAAGAATTACGTCGATGCTACCTTCAATCACGTTGACTGGCGAGCAACTCGCGAAGAATATCTCGATCGTCCCTACACGGACCAAGAAGAAGCCTATACTGCCATTCGGGAGATGCTCGAGAAGCTCGAAGATCCCTACACGCGCTTCATGGATCCCGAAGAGTTCGAGAATATGCAAATCGATACTTCCGGCGAACTGACTGGGGTCGGCATTCAATTGGCTCAGGACGAAGAAACCGACAAACTGATGGTGGTTGCTCCCATCGAAGATACTCCTGCCTTTGAAGCCGGGATTAAAGCCAAGGACGTCATCGTTGCCATTGACGGTCAAAGCACCGAAGGAATGACGATTAACGAAGCGGTGAATCTGATTCGCGGCCGAGTGGGAACGTCAGTTAACTTAACGATTTTGCGCGACGAAAGCGAAACCATCGAGTTTCCCATTACCCGCGCTCGTATTGAAATTCACCCCGTTCGCTACAGCTATCAAAACCAGAACGGAGGCGTGGGTTACATTCGCCTGACCAACTTCAGCGCCAATGCCGCCGAGGAAATGCAAGAGGCGATTGAAGACCTCGAAACGCAAAACGTCGTCGGCTACGTTCTCGATTTGCGCTCTAATCCCGGTGGATTACTCTATTCGAGCGTCGAAATCGCTCGGATGTGGTACGATGACGGCTCGATCGTCTCGACGGTCAACCGTCAAGGCTCGATCGACATTCAAGAAGCCAACGGAGGCGCTCTGACCGATAAACCTCTCGTGGTGCTGGTGGATGGCGGTTCGGCAAGCGCGAGCGAGATTCTCTCGGGCGCTTTGCAAGACAACGATCGAGCGGTTCTGGTGGGGACTCAAACCTTCGGAAAAGGCTTAGTACAATCCGTACGCGGCCTCGGAGACGGGTCTGGACTTGCCGTGACAATTGCCAAGTATTTGACCCCCAACGGTCGGGATATCAATGAAGAAGGTATTAGTCCGGATATCGCCATCGAGCTAACGGAGGAACAACGGGAAGAACTGCGGCTCGATCGCACGCTCATCGGAACCTTGGAAGATCCTCAGTACGCCAAAGCCATTGAAATTTTAAACCAACAAGTCGCAGCCCAGTAATTCGATGGGACGGTTCGCCGAGCCGAGTTCCTGACGACATCTGACCCATCGATCGGTCATTGCCTGTGAATCTCAAATAATTTATTGGGTTAGCGCCCCCAAGTCACTCGTTCTCAGATGCTTCTGGGAACGATTATTTTTGGATACCGTCTTTCTTGGGCATGACGGTGAATGTGAAACATCAACCTCTCATCGGAACGACGTTGGAGGAGAGCGAAAACCATTTGATGTCACCCAGCCCGAACTGGAAGCCTCAGTTTTCTAAACTTGAGGATTCTAGCACTAGAGAGCATCAATCTCTAGAACCACAAATGAAACTCACAAGAGCGTTATGGTATATCTACACGATTGCAAAACATTGGGAAAAAAATTTCTTGTGGTGGCAACGCTTGCCATCACTGCCCTCGGCTCGGGGTTAACTCTCAAAGCCCACGCAACAAAACTTGCCAGCCCGTCGGCTCTAACGTTTCAAGCCCAAGACTATCAGACGAGCGCCGAGCAATTTGTGGACGCAATGGCTCGTGACGATATGGAACGAGCTAGAGAGTTTTTACATCCCACTCTTCAAGAAGAACTGACCGCCGAAGCCCTTCGACAAAACTGGCAAGAATTACTGGCGGTGACGGGGAAATTCCAAGAGCGTTTGAGTTCGAGCACGATCGAAAATGCGAGTACCAATGAGAACTTGGTGCTCGTTTCGATCCGATTTGAAAACGTTACAGACGATTTGCTCGTGATTTTCAACAATAAACAAGAAGCGACCGGTTTTGATTTTCCCCAAGTGGAATAAGCCACAGCAATCTCACGAAGCTGGCGAGATCGAACTAGGACTTACGCACAGATACTAAATTGACCCAGGACGAAAGTCGGTCGAGTCTGAATTTGCGTAAGTCTGGAGGCACTCGAAAGGGTAAAAGATCGGATGCGTCGGGAAAATTTTTCTCGTGTAAGGGACTTGCAAAGAAATAAAGTACCCGCGCCTCAAAGATACGGGGTAGGGGACTTGCGGCCGTTGACCCCAGGACTCGGGTACACTATTTTCCCGCACATCCCTAACTCCGTGCGCTCGAGTTGAGGGCATCGCACCTAGCCCCTTGACCTACATTCCCATAATCGAGTAACCCGAATCGACATAGACAACCTGTCCGGTAATCCCACTAGCGAGATCGCTGCACAGGAATGTCGCCGCATTACCCACTTCAAGCTGTGTCACCGTCCGCTTCAACGGCGCGGTTTCTTCAACATGATGGATCATATCCAAAATTCCCCCCACTGCCGAAGAAGCTAGAGTGCGGATGGGCCCGGCCGAAATTCCATTAACGCGCACGTTCTGCGACCCCAATTCTGCCGCTAGATAGCGCACGTTCATTTCTAAGGCCGCTTTGGCAATACCCATCACATTATAGTTAGGGATGACTCGTACGCCGCCGAGGTAGCTCAGGGTGAGAATACTTCCTCCTTCTGACATCAGCGGTTTGGCAACCGCACTCATTTGAATCAGGGAATAGGCACTAATTTCTAGGGCTTGAGTGAATCCCGCTCGTGAAGTTTGGCTAAAATCACCGCTGAGTTCGTCCTTTCCTGCAAACGCCAGGCAGTGGACGAGGATATCGAGTCGATCCCATTTTTCTTCGATCGCGTCGAAGGTAGACTGGAGTTGAGCTTCGTCTTGCACGTTGCACGGTAAAACCAACTCTGGATCGAGCGATGCACTCAGATCTGTTACCTTTTTCTGGGCACGTCCGCGATCGTCGGGCAAGTAAGTTACACCCAGGGTGGCTCCGGCTTTGTGCAACTGTTGGGCGATGCCCCACGCAATGGAGCGATTGTTGGCAATTCCGGTGACCAGGGCTTTTTTTCCAGTCAAATCTAGCATAAGGCTCTATCACTTCGATCGACGATCGGCGCGCGTATTGTCCGAATATCATTATCGGATGGTTTCGGCGCTTTTTTGGCAAAAAATTCGCAGCCGCTCTCCAATCCGATCGAAGAGCGACCTCATTCGCGTCGTGGAGACGGTAGGAACCCCTTTAGTTACATCGTCAGACTTTTCTACCCCAATTTTGGGAACCTGGATGGATCGAAAACAACTCGGTTCGGCATCGTCGATCGAATCGATTCGCTTAGTTCTCGCCCGTTCCTTTATATTTAGCTTGATTAAGATCCCTAATATTTTGTATCATAAGCTTAGATTTTAGAATCTCAAACCTGTTTCCATAGGAGAACTTTTTATGTCGGGTACCACTGGAGAACGTCCGTTTTCAGATATTGTTACTAGCGTTCGGTATTGGCTAATTCATGCCCTGACAATCCCCATGCTCTTCATTTCCGGCTGGCTGTTCGTCAGTACCGGTTTGGCTTATGATGTGTTTGGGACTCCCCGTCCAGATGAGTACTACACTCAAGAGCGCCTAGAGTTGCCCATCGTGACCGATCGCTTTGAAGGTACGGGGCAAATCCAAGAATTTATGGGTAAATAACAACGCAAGGAGTTTTAAAACAATGACTGGTCCAACATCCAACGAGCCTGTTTCTTATCCCATTTTTACCGTTAGATGGATCTCGGTACATACTTTAGCCGTCCCGACGATTTTCTTCTTAGGGGCAATCGCCGCAATGCAATTTATTCAGCGCTAGGAGACTTCTATGCCAACTCGTAGTACAAATCCAAACAGACAATCCGTTGAGTTAAACCGTACGTCACTTTACTTGGGTCTTTTGCTGATTTTCGTGCTGGGGATCTTATTCTCAAGCTATTTCTTTAACTAACTGAATTTTTTAAAATTCAAGTTACCATCAGCAAGAGTTAAGCGAACAGCCCCGTCTCTTAATATTCGAAGACGATTTTTTATCGTGCACCTAAAGAAGTAGAAGAGGCGGAGAAGCAGATCGATGTGCTTTTAACATTGAACTTTTAACCGGAAGTCCATAACTTTCATCGATTGAATAAAATATTGAGTACCGTAGGGCATACGGAAACTTTTCGGCTAAAAACCGGTAAACGCTTGTGGAGAAGAGACTATTTTGAGTTGTGGAAACACAGTTCAAGCCGGTTACTTCGCTCGAAGCAAGAATCTCTGCAACTAAAGTTGCAGGGAGTGTCAAATCAGTTAAATCACTTTTATCGATTGTTTGGAGGTCTTTTAAAATGTCAGAAGGTGGCAAAATCCCTCTGTGGATTGTTGGTACAATTGCCGGGTTAGGTGCAGTTGGAATTTTGTTTTTATTTTTCTACGGTTCCTATGGTGGTGTAGGATCTGCACTGTAGAAAAGTCCGACTCAATGAACGCAATTCATCGATCTCTGGTTCGGATAATTGCTGAGAATCTTCTCTTGGTTTGACTAGACTCTGTACTTAATTAACCTAACTTAATTAAAAGTATTTAACCGAACTTAAGATTTCGTCTTCAAAAGCCGCCGATCGAATTGAGAAAGGTGGCTTTTGTTCGTTGATTTTAGTTGATTTTATCTGTAGATTGATTGAAATTGCTGCTTGGGTTTTCTAACTGCTTTCCAAGATGACCTCGCCATTTTGAAGGGCAACCAGTTTCAGATTAAGAGGACCTGCGGTATAAGTCAGTTCCGTTGCAATTGCCCGAACTTCGAGTGGGGTTTGTTGCTCCTGAAGGGCTTTAATAAAGTCGATCGCACTCTCAGGACGACCGTCTGCGACTTGAATGCGCTCTGCGAGAATTCCTTGCTGTACCGCCCGCAGTTTAGAAGCTTCGAGTAGAATCTCAATGCGTTCGAGCACTTCATCATCGCTCATGGTTGAGGTGTCGAGAGAAACTTCCGCCACCGGTTCCCCCTCATCAAAAACGAGTTGATTCCGCGCCACCGATATCGTTACATCGACTTCGTTTTCTCCCAAGATGTAATTACCAGCCGAGTGCACCCGCACGACGTATTCTTCCCCACTTTGAATTTCCTCCATCAAGGCCTCTAACTCCGAAGGAGCTGCCTTAAGAATCGGGTCTTCCTGAGTCGTTCCGGGACGAGTTAGCTGAGTGGCCACGTGGTTGGCTTCCCCCAAAATACGCCCGATTGCCCGTTCGATATTTGTCGGAGTTGCCTGGGAGCGAACAATTCGCACGACACCCGAGGCCAAAACTTGTCCGCGACCGATGGCCACTCGACGCTCTCGCAACAAGCGAAAATTTTCCTCTAAAACGCCAACCTGTTCTTGGAGAAGGACTTGCTTATTTTCGAGGTCTTCAAGGAGGCTTTCCCGTTCGGCTAAAGCTCGATCCTGTTCGCGCAACTGCTTGTCTTGCTCGGCTAACGCCGTTAGCTGTTGCTTTTGGGTCTCGACCTGTTCCTCGTTGCGGCGAACGAGCTGCTGGCGATCGCTCTGGAGATTTTCGATCGCCAATCGCAGTCTTTCCTGCTCGGATTGACGTTCTCTTTGCAGGTTATCGATCGCCGAGCGCAGTCTTTCCTCCTGAGCGATAATTTGACTGAGTCGATCGTCTTTTTGACTCAACTGCGTTTCCGTTTGCGCGAGTTGCTCGTCTTTTTGACTCAACTGCGTTTCCGTTTGCGCGAGTTGCTCGTCTTTTTGACTCAACTGCGTTTCCACACCTTGCAATTCCTCTTGAGTCAGATCGAGTTGTTCCTGGGTCTGTTCCTGTTGGCTCGATACCGTTTCGAGTGACTCGTTAATCGCATTCAAACGCTGTCTTGCTTCGGTTTGAGCGCTAGCAAGTTCCTGTTGTACCTGAGTTTTCTGAGTTTGGGTGCGCTCGAGATCCGTGCGCGCTTTTTCCAAATCTCCCTGGAGTTCCTCTAGCTCGAAAATCCCCGTTCGCAGTTGCTTGTCCGCCGCTAGTAAAATACCCAACGTAGATGCCGCAACAACACTTCCCGTCAGAACCGTGACAAGAGTTGCCGTTTTGCGAGGTCGCAGCTTAAACAAACTCAACCGTGCTTTGCCAACTTTAGTGCCGATCCGATCTCCGGCGGTGGCGAGCGCACCCCCTAACACTAAAACGGCCACAATCAAGATATACCCGGTGGTCATCAATATTGATGTGGTAGGAACTACGCTTATTGTGCCATTTCTACAGCATTACGTACGATCGGATTTCCGATCTTCGCACAGCCGATGGTATTGAGAAGAGAAAACTCGGTTCAAGTAAATTGCTGGCTCAGTTCAACGGGGTTGTGAACGGTAATCTTCTTTTTGTGGATCGAGATCATTTTTTCTTGACGCAGATCTCCCAACAAACGAGTCACCGTGACGCGAGTCGAACCAATTGCTTCGGCGATCGCCTGATGGGATAGCTTGAGGTCGATCGTAATACCATCCGCACTCGGGATGCCAAAATCGCGACAGAGAATTAACAAAAAACTCACCAATCGCGATCCCATATCCCGATGGGCGAGGGTTTCGATCATCATCTCCGTTTGCAAAATTCGCGAAGACAAGCCCTGTAACATCAGCATGGAAAGATCGGGATCTTCTTTGAGGGCTTTTTCTACCTGTTCGATGGGCACAGACAATAATTCAACGGGAGTGAATGCCACCGCATGGTAAAACCGATCGGAACGATGACCGGTAATCAAAGATAGAACCCCAAAAACGCTATTTTCTCTGAGCAGGGCAACGGTAATTTCTTCTCCCGCTTCGTAAACGCGGGACAGTTTAACCGCTCCTTTCAATAAGAAGTAAACTCGCTCGGCGGGATCGCCGGGAAAAAAGATGGTTTTACCCCGATCGAACGTTTCGACGACAGGTGGAAACACGCCGGTACCCATCTGGCAAAACATGGCTGCAAGTGGTCTATCTGGTATCACAACCATCTTTCTCTCCCTTCATGATATGTTTCGGATGCTTTTCGGCTCGCCGATCCAAGCCTGTCCTACATTGCGATCGACCGTCAGATATCTCTGACGCGCTTTAACTTAGGATACTTCAAAATTCCCCGCGTAACATTCTCCAAGGGCAATTGACGACCAAAGAGCGCAGAATTTTTGAGTGAGGAGATCGCGTCGTTCCCCAATCCTGAGGCGGTTATACTCACCCCCTGGCAAAATTGAGAGACAACAAGCCAGATCGAACTTTGACCGGGGCGCGTCATTCGTTAAATATAGAAGTCTTTGAGAACCAGGATTTGACGGCGATCGAATAAAAATAGCTCCCAAAGCTGGAAGCCATACTGAGTCGGAGATGTGCGGCTAACTGATGACAGGTTCTAAGCGATCGGGGCTGATAGCATTTCACCCATCGAAGCCCGCAAAGGAATCGACACAGGACACAAATCTATAAAAGTGGGAGTAACTTAGATTTCATTTCCATGGTGTCGTGGTGGTTAGAATGGATACATTCAAAACCAATAGAAGAATATGTCTCTCGAAATTGATGTTGGGGTACACCTTCCCTCTATTGAAATATCGAGTTAGCATACTTTCAGGAGAAAATAATGGAAGATCGATCGGAGTTTTTATATCCTCGCAGTCGATATCACGGAGATTTTACGCCAGAACACGTTGTCTTCAATGCAAATTTACAGGAATTTGCCCAAAAAATTACCTACATTTGTAATTTAGAAACAAATGGAAAACTTTCTCCCGACACCGCGTACCGAGAAATTAAAGCACTCTGGAAACAGCTCAAACAGTCAAAAAAAGAACTCAAGATTGGAGATCGATCTTCATAAACCTAACTCTCTCGAAATTAGCCCGCACGGGCCAACTGCTCCTGACACTTCAGGCTAAGCGGTTGCTTTAGTTCCAACTCTAAAATGGTATAAGCTGTCGTCCGATCGGATTCCCCACTGCCATGTTTAGAAATTACAGTCACTTGCTACTGGACAATCCCGCTCAACTTAACTATGGCCTTGCTGTATCCGATCTCGATGGAGATGGTGCGTTCGAGCTATTCGTTGCCGGTTTTAGTGGTACGAATCTGGTTCTCAAATGGAACGGTGAAGGCTTTGTGAATATTGCCGACCCCACATTAGCCGATCCCGAAAGAAAGGCGATTGGGGTGGCAACAGGAGATATTGATGGGGACGGACGCGAAGAAATTTACGTCCTCAATACCGATACATTTTCCGGTCGAAAACAATTTGGAGATCGCCTCTTTCGCTACCGAAATGGGGAGTGGAACGATTTGTGTTCCCAATCTGAATATCGCTCGGTTCTCAACCTAACAGCCGGACGTTCTGTCGTGTGCGTCGATCGTTTCGGAAAAGGTCGCTATGGCTTTTTTGTTGCCAATTACGGCGGTCCCATGGGCTTGTACGAACTAGACGACGCAAATGGAGTCGAGAAACTCGTCGATGTTGCCCCAGACGCCGGGCTCGCCGCGATCGCCGGAGGGCGGGGTTTGGTATCTCTGCCACTGGTCACCCCTCATATGGATATCTTTGCAGCGAATGAGAACGGCCCGAATTTCTTGTTTTGCAATCGCGGCGACGGAACCTACGAAGAAACCGCCCGAGACGCCGGATTGAGCGACGATCTCGAGCACGGACGCGGTGTCGCTTTTCTCGATGCCGATGGCGATGGAAAATTTGATGTGGTCTATGGCAACTGGGAAGGACACCATCGGCTGTTTTTGCAAGGAGCAACCGGTCACTTCCGCAATGTCGCCCCCGAAGAAATGGCTCGACCATCTCGCATTCGCAC
>NZ_JADEXN010000132.1 GCF_015207075.1 Zarconia navalis LEGE 11467 | reverse complement strand
GGGTAAACCAATGCCAAAAATATTCATCAAAACTCCTTGGGTTTGAAACCCCGTCCGAGAAGGACGGCTTGACAATCAGCCCGTTAGAACGGTTTGACAATCGCACTTTACGGGCTGTAAATTGCGCGATCCTTTTCCAGTCAGATTTGCTAAATGAATTTGGGCCCTAAGCGTCAGAGTTTTCTTTTCTATAGAGCGCTATTGTCTTTAGACCTCAGTCTCAAAGGATTACCAACACCACAAAAAAACCCGGTTGTCAACCGGGATGTTTGTAAAAATGCGTGCAGCCGCATCCGAACGAAACACTCGAAATGAGGAGTTCGGTGTGGCTCCATTCCTACATCCAGTTCACATCTACATTCTCAATGATGAGGGAAGAGTTGTAAATCTGTAAGATAATCAGCAGAAAAACAAAAAATAAACCCATGAAGATTGCCATGACCGGTGTGGTACCCCAACCCGGCGCAACTTTACCATATTCGGAGTTGAGAGGCTTGAGAATATCTCCTAACCGAGTTCTTTGTGCCATAACTAACCTTAAGTATGTCTTGACGATATTTTTTAACGTTTCGTAATATTATAGGGTATAGCAGCTCGTATCTTAAATCAACTTATGGAACCTGCAACAGTTCTTAGTGTTTCGATCGTATCGGTCGTCATCGGCATTACAGCATTCACGATTTATACTTCTTTCGGTCCTCCTTCGGAAAATCTCAGAGATCCCTTTGACGACCATGAAGATTGAAGTTCCTTTCAACGAGCGTGAAAATTAGAGTTCCCTCAAAAGTAAATGCCATCCTCAGCAAGGATGGCATTGGACTCATTCAAGAATGAAGATTGCTTGTTCGCTTTGTTTGGAAGGGATCTCCACGAGAAACCGAAATTCTTATGGCTGGCGAACTTCTCGCTACTATGTTTGTATCGAGTAGATGTTTGTTTCTAATGAAATGGGCGGCAGCTTACCAGCTAGCGGGGTAGGAGCAATAGCCGAGGGTGGATTGACCGTAGAGAGAAGCGGGAACGTAGCCGCTGTTGCCAACACTATCAACGATTTCGAGCCACATATCGCCCTCAAATCCTTCAATGTTCCGGCGCACCAACGTCACTTCTTCGTTCGGGTACATTTGAGCAACCACATCGCCGCCAAAACTAGGCATAGAGCGCAAAACTACATAGTCGTCGGCATTGATATTCATCCGACGGCAAACATTGAGGATGGGGTTCGCTTGAGCGATGGTGGATTCGGTGTTTTCGGGAATGGCAGCAGAAGCGCTGACGGGAACCATGGAAGCGGCAGCCAGAACGAAAAGAGTTGTAGAGGCTTTTAACTTTTGCAAGTTCATCAACTGAAATCCTTAGATAAGTGCTGTGTTCTTGTTTTCAATCTAGCCTCGGACAAAAGGAAACGTCTTCAGTATTTCTGCGTTAGTATTTTTGCTTCCGTATTTTTGCCAAATACCGTTCGCATTTTTGGGTGAAAGCCACCTAGAAGTTATCTCTACTCCGGCAATAAAAATCTGATTTTAGCGCCCCGCGATAAACCGAATAAAAAATTGCCAGAATCGATCGCCCCAGCGACGCGATAGCCCACCAAAAAGCCAGCCCACAATCAAACTAATACCCAAGCAAATTAAAATGGCTGGCCACTCAATGGTGGTGACACCCGTAAGCAAATAATTCCAGAATCCGATCGCAAAAGCCGAACAAAAGCCGATCGCGAACCCCCAAATAAAACGAACTCGCGCTTCGAGAGAGGGTGATTTGCGATCGGCAGAAGTTTTTCTTTTCATTGCACTCAATCTTTTAAACTCATACTGTCAAAGTCTCTATTTCGAGAGTACTTCAATCCATCACATCCCTTTACTCTCCGCCAATTTGTACCGATACCGTCCGGTCGCGAGGGCCATCCAACTCGAAAAATAAAACCGATTGCCAGGTTCCCAACCCCAATTGTTTGTCGATAACGGGAATCACTTCGCTAGTACTCAACATCATTGCCATCAGGTGAGAGTGGGCATTTTCCGGTTCGTCGGGGGGAACCTCCCGCAGGTGTAAATCGTTGTGCAGGTATTTATCGCCCGGTGGGGCTAACTTTTTCAGGTAGACTTTGATATCGTCGAGCAATCGGGTTTCGTATTCGTTAATGGCGATAGCTGTCGTTGTGTGGCGGGAGAAAACCAAAACTTGACCGTTGGAAACAGCGCTCGATTCGAGAAGTTGGGTGATTTGCGGTGTCAGGTTGTAGATGCCGATTCCAGCTTCGGTTTCGACATTTAAAATATAATGTTCGATCGACATATAGAGTTTGCGAGGTGTTTGCAGAAAAACTAGATCGATCGTACCTCGGTAGGTTTGTTCGGAGCAATCGAGCGCGATAATCTGCCTTGCAATTTCGGGGAAGAGAAAATTTAATGTTCGATTGTATATCGCGGTTATCAATCTGTTGAAGTACAGAGTTTCTGGTTTTCGGGAATGGGGAATGGGGAATGGGCACTTCGACAGGCTCAGTAACCAGGAATGGGGAATGGGGAATAGGAAATAGAATTTGGGTGTACCTCACAAGACTGAGAATTGCTATATCGATCGGTTAGAAAAATGTTTGAAACTATCTTCAGTTTGCGATCGGCTCGATGGGAATTGATTCACGATTTCATCGATCGTTGGTATCAACCAGTAATAACTAATGACGGTTATCGAGAAGCTGAAATAGTAGCTGCCGAGCGCAAACTTCAACTGAGATTACCTGCTGCTTTAACCGAATGGTATCTCCTCTTTGGAAATCGAGACGATATCTGGCAAACTCAAGATTCTCTTTGTGCACCTGGAGATTTATGTCTTGATGAAGATGGGTTGCGATTCTATGATGAAAATCAAGGTTGTTTTCACTGGTCAATTCCCACAGCTAACCTCAATGAAGACGATCCTCCTGTTATCCTCAATCTGAGCGGAGATTTAATTCAGGTTAATCGTAGTCTTTCCGAACATGCGATCCAGCAACTATTATCTCAAACTAAGTTTAATTTTTTTAGTGGTAACGGCACTTGTAGCTCTGATATTCTTCATGCCGTGGAAGCTAATTATTCTCGCTGTGCGTTATCAGATTGGTATTTATGTGGGGCTGATATCCGTTTTTTTGTAGATACCGATCTGATTATCGAAATATGGAAAAACAAGAACGAAGCCGAGCCTTCAGAGTTATGGTTTGCCACTCGATCGAAACAATGCTGTCAGGAAATTACCAGATTTTTTCAAAAGTGTGGAGTTGTATTTGATACCATCTTAGATGATGACATTTATTTACCAAATTATTTTAAAAAAAATATATAGATGGCTAGAATACATAATATCAATTTTTTCTACGATTCAACCATTCTTTTTTCCACCCCAAACTCACCAGCCATTTTTCAAAGTAAGTGCGTTGTTCTTCAACCGTTCCGATTTGACTAATTTCTGCCCTATCGAAAGTTTTTAATAGGTCAGTAGTTCTCTGGGCTTTTTGTCCCATCTTCATCTGATAGACTTTTAAACCCATTCCCATATCTCTTGCCATCGGTGAAGGATAGCAATCTACTCTTGCGCCATTACATAGTATAAAATATCTTTCCTTTTCTAGAAAAAGTCTTAAGTCACATAAACAATCAAAAAAATCGTTAGCTTGAAATTTTTGTTTATCTAATAATTTATGCTCGAACTCTAAAATCAGTCTTTCCCTATCATTTTCATAAATAGTAATTCTACAATTGGAGTATTCTTGAAAATTGATATTGTATAGTGGTAGTTCAAACTGCTTTAACTTATGCATATAAATAAATTTATTATAAACAGCAAGTTTAATTTCTAAACAAAAATATTAAAAATTAATTGTTGCACTTCTTAATCGAGAAGCCATCCAAATAATCCTTTAATATTTAACTCGATTTCAGTCGCAAATGAGGGAGCTGGGAGTCGTTGTTCCCCTCGATCGAATACTAATATTTTATTATCTTGAAGATAGACAAAGACTGTTTTTTCTGCTGGATCGATGAGCCAACCCATTTCAGTGCCAAAACTGATACAGTGCAAAATATTTTTGGTGACTTTGGTTTGACTTTGACCTGGAGATAAAATTTCTATCGTCCAATCCGGTGCATGCGGAAAAATATTGGCAACTTCGCCATTGTCGTCTCTGGAAATTCTCTCCCAAATAAAAACCGAAACATCCGGCACGATCGACACACCACCAAACGTACAACGCAGTTCGGAAAAAGCCCGTGCAATCCGCGATCGCTTAAGAGCTAAATTCACCGTTGTCGAAAACTCAGTTTGAATCGAACTATGTTTTCCCTGGGGCATGGGTTTGGAGATAATTTGACCGTTGATATATTCACTGACTGGCTGAGTTTCAGGTAATTTTAGAAACGCTTCAAGAGTCAACGGTTTGGAGGGCGATCGAACCATTTTAGAGATTTCCGCAACGTTCCACTTAATTTAGATATTATAAACGATTGGCTTTTTGAGATAATTGTAGAGATAATTTTAAAGCAAAACTTAACCCTTTAACGTGGATTTTTCCCAACCCCGGCAACGCTTTTATCAAGCCATTCATCCCCCAGACGATCGCATCGATCTGGCCCTGGCAGCGTTGTGTATCGCCCAAGAAGAGTACCCAGAACTCGATATCGAAGCATACCTCAATACCCTCGATACAATGGCAGCAGAAGTGCGAGAACAGTTGCCCGCCGAACTCTATCCCCTGCGCGTCATCCGCTGCATCAATCGCTACCTCTACGAAGATTTGGGCTTTGCGGGAAATCGTGACGACTACTACGATCCGCGAAACAGCTTTTTGAACGAGGTTATCGAACGGCGCACGGGAATTCCGATCGCTCTTTCGTTACTGTATTTGGAAATTGCCAAACGAATCGAGTTTCCCATGGAGGGAATCGGGATGCCGGGACATTTCCTGATTCGCCCGGTATTTGAGGAATCGCAGATTTACGTCGATGCGTTTAATGGTGGCGAAGTGCTGTTCCCCGAAGATTGCCGAGAACGCCTGAGTCAAGTTTTCCAACAGCCGGTGGAATTGCGATCGGAATTTTTTCAACCCGTGAGTTCCCGCCAATTTCTCGCGCGAATGCTGACAAACCTCAAAGGCATTTACCTCAGTTGCCTACACGTGACCAAAGCTCTTGGGGCGATCGATCGTATTTTATTACTATTTCCCGATGCCCCGATCGAAGTGCGAGATCGGGGTCTACTGTACTACCATTTGGATCGTCTGGGGCAGGCAAAACAAGACTTAGAACGATACCTCGAACTGCAACCCCAGGCTGAAGATGCAGTCCGAATTGCAGGGTTGCTCGATCGACTGCAGGAAAAAGATTGAATAGGAGATGGGGGAACCTCACAAGTTGTCACGAGATCCAAGGTTTTGACATAGATGCATAGATGTGTCGAGTAGGCACTCTGTCAGCTCCCTATCTCCCCCAAATCTCTCTCTCCGGAACCGGACAGGATATTGCCGAGGAAGCTGCACGACTTTTCAAACGCTGTTCCACCACGGTCACAACGTTATCCCAAGATAAATCTTCGTACCCAAGCATTTCTTTCAGGGTTTGCAGCGCTTTTTCGGCTTCACTTGCAGGTGGGAGCGGTGTGGTAAATCGTTTATTTTTGTACCGGGCTTCTCGGATACCCCAACCTGCCGCCATCGAAATTAAGTCGCTTAGGGTTTGTTCGGCGCGTTCGCGTTGCCAGCACCATCCTTCTTCCGTGGTGGCATATAGGGAGGGTAAACGGTTCAAAGCGTAGGAGATGGCTTCGGCGCGATCGATCGTACGGGCGTTTTCATCGGGATGGCGCTGCAACTGCCGCTCGATCTCCTCGGCTGCAAGCAGTTCCATCACGTTGCGATATTTTAAAGGAGACTGGGATGATATTGGCATAACTGGCTGTTTGGGAATACTGCAATGGCGAACGCAGGAGAGCTTAGGTCGGAGTCTTAAAAAACCCAATCTCTTCCATCGGTTCTACAGTAGAAGCACTCGAAATACAATCGAGCTAACCCTGGATGCCTTCTGTCTGCAAGGCGATCGCTCTATCTAGCATTCATATTTAATGCTTAGCGTTCGATCTCCTTTTATAGCTCGATGGCTCAAAAAGAGGTCTGGCGATAATCGAGAGTGCTGTTGCACGGCACAGTGGAACGAGACTCTTTCAAAATATGACGCGAACGGTAAATGTTTCACCCAAATTCCAATTCTTCGGGACTTGTTGAGGTTGCGAAACCCCAAGCGGTTTGTGCATCCCTCAGACTTTTCTTTCAATCTACAGTCTATTTATTAAGAAATCGCCAGTTTCCGAGAAACTTACGCAGCTTGCAAGATTTTTTGATAAAAGTTTACAATGATAAACTTGTTTTCTGCCATCGATACCCATCGGCATTCCGGGGAGGTGGAGAAGATATCCATCTCATTCAAGTCTTTACGCGAGCCGATCGCCTGTATCCGCATCAAACCAGTGAATTCGATCGGGTACGATCGCCACAACAACGTCATCCCCTTCCCAACGACGATCTGCCGGTAGCAGCGCCCGTAAGGTAATGGTGTTGTCTCCAGCACCAGCAACGCGAACGCTCAGTAAGTTCTGCATTCCCAGGTTTTCGACCAAAAAGATCCGTCCCGGCAGCGTGAGTGCGTCTCCGTCTTCGCACAGGCGCACGTCTTCCGGACGAATGCCCAGAACGACATGAGGCGGAGTGGGGACTTGTGGCGGTAAGGGAACTCGTAGGTTCCCTAACTCGGCACTATGTCCCTTGCAGCGCAGAGTCAGTAAATTCATTTGGGGACTCCCCACAAATCCGGCGACGAACTGGTTCGCTGGGTGGGTGTAGAGGCGACCGGGAGGATCGAGTTGTTGCAAGTTCCCTTCGTAGAGGACGGCTACTTTTGTTGAAAGAGTCATCGCTTCGACCTGATCGTGGGTGACGTAAACTACCGGAGCATTTTGTTGCTCGAAAAGCTGTTTGATTTCAGCACGCACCCGTTCTCGGAGCAAAGCATCTAGATTGGAGAGGGGTTCGTCGAGCAAGAATACATCGGGATTGCGCACCAGCGCCCGTCCCAGGGCAACTCGCTGCCGTTGTCCCCCGGAAAGCTGACCGGGTTTTTTGTGCATTAAGTCGGTATTGAGATCTAAAAATTCACTCGCTCGGGCAATGCGCTGCTCGATTTCGTTCGCGGAAGTGTTGCGGAGTTTGAGGGGAGATGCCATATTCTCATATACCGTCATGTGGGGGTAGAGGGCATAGCTTTGAAAAACCATTGAGATGTTGCGATCGCCCGGTCTTAAAGCAGTGACATCGCGATCTCCGATGAGAATTTGTCCTCTTGTGGGTTCTTCGAGTCCTGCTATTAGCCGCAGCGTGGTTGATTTTCCGCATCCAGAGGGCCCGAGTAGGGTCAGAAACTCGCCATCATCGACGCTTAAACTCACATTTTTGACGGGAATCGTTTTTCGGTCGTAAGTTTTATTAATATTTTTTAATTCGAGTTTTGCCATAATTTAAGTTTTCGACGATTGGCACATTTGTGCCGACTCGACTACCCTTGTTTACTATCCTTGTTATCCTAGTTGGGGAGAAGCATTCATGCAAGTATAATTTATAGATAGTTGTTTTTAAAAACTTACGATTGACTGTAAACGTACGTGGTTTCAATCTGAATCTAGTTATAAATACGGGTAACAGTCAAACAATACAAAGCGACGAACAAAATAAATTAATTTTTTTACAAGATCTTTATAACGATCGGTCAATTTTCAATGTTCAAAGATTTAATTGTTTTTTATAGGTGGCTATAATTGAAAATAAATTGAGTGGTCGAGCGCTGCCGTTTCGACCGTGACTATCGAATGTTTTGGTCGATCGAGCGATTGAAGTACGATCGTAAAACTAAAAATTCAAAATACGTTTCGTTCGATATCGATCTTCTTTTAAGGACACAAAAAATTCATGAAGTATCTACCCCTAATTAGAGCGCTTGGAACGATGCTCCTGGTCGCTGGCATAACAATATCCAATACTGGAGCGGTCAAAGCCGTAACATTTGAAACACCCGATACCCCATCTCCCCAACGTTCTAGTGGCGGAGCCTCTCGCGGTAGCAACTCAATTCGCCTTCGGACGACAACTCAGCCGTCAGTATTGGCGTTACTGCCCCAAAGCGATCGCGGTACGACTGAGTTGGAACGCCCGACAATTTTACTCTATTTACCCGAAACTGTTGGAGAAGAAGCCCTTTTCACCATGCGCGATGAAGAGGGGAATCTCCACTATCAAATGAAAGTTCCCCTCTCCGGAAATGCGGGAATTGTTGCTATTCAATTACCCGAAGATGCCCCAGCTTTAGAAATCGATCGAGCCTATCAATGGTCTTTCGATCTCCAGGATAGCGATCGAGTCGAGACGAGAGCTTCTCGCATTCGAGCGTGGATCGAGCGAGTCGAACCCAACAGCTCGAATGGGACTGAGGTCTGGTACGATGCCGTGGCAGCTCTAGCGCAACTGCGCGCAGCTCAGCCAAATAATGCCGCTCTCAACCATCGCTGGCAAGAACTGCTCGGTTCGGTCGGCCTAGAAGAGCTTGCTACCGCTCCCATCATCGAAGCTCGTTAACGGCTACCCAGAAGGGCACGTACTCGGTTCGGGAGATTGAGTTGCCACCTCAATTTCCTCATAACGAGCGGCGATGAGAATGGTTTCGACGAGTTCTCGGGCTTGCTCGTTTGCCATATTCAGCAAACCTTTTTGACAGGCTTGCGATCGAATTTGGTCTAAGGCTTCTCGCTGAGCGAGATCGTGTAGATTTGTGGATACGTTCGGTCCCAACCAATCTTTTCGATGGTCTAAAATTCCAGAGCGTTCGATATCCAAACTGGTATTGACGAGATAGGGCGGCGGCAGCAAAATTTGAATCTCACCTCGATTGCGATCGACCTCCACCACTTGGAGTTTGCTCATGTCGATCCCCGCACTAACTTGACCGACTCCCTGGTAAACGACTTTGGTTTCTCCCAACCTCCACTGACCCAAAGTGCGTTCTTGGTTAGCAACCACAACCGTTTCGAGAGAAACTCGGGCGGTTTGCAGTTCGGTCGAGCCTTCTAGACGATCGACTAACAGTGACTTAACATCCGTCGCCGATGGCTGCACTTGCGGTAAAAAAGCTGCCGGAAACCGAGCGAACCAGCCAGACATTCCCAAGACCGCAGCAGTGACGACCGCTGATGAGAGTACTAGAGGATGAAATAGAATTTTGACCGGAGCTTTGGCAATTTTGAGCGCGTTCATAATGCACCTCCTTAGGTGAGTCGATCGATTTTGGAACCTTTGAGCTGTTTTGAAATCCAACGGCTCTGGGACTCGATCTCATCGGTCAGCTCGATCGGGACATCGGGAATAACTGACTTCATCTGAATTATACGAATAATATGAGTTATATGAGTAGGATCTTGTAGGGCGCGATTGTAGACGGGCGATTGCCAAAGTGGTGAAAACACTCTATAGCAAGTGGCTATTCAGATTAAGAATATGGCTCGAACATCGAAGTGATGTCCCCACAGCTTTCCTCTTACGTTTTCCCAATGGGTGCGGCAGTTGCGGTTACGCTCCCAAACCCAAGCCGTTCCAAGTCCAAATTCGAGGCGGCGATCGCTAATGCATCTAGGTTTGTTGGATCGGCCAGATGGGGCAGACACCCCAAAACTGGCAAACCCGATAGCTGCTCGATCGAGTCGATAGGTGCGAGATCGCCCATTTCTTCTGGCGAACGGGGTTGCGTGCAGTTGAGTACGATACCCACCAAAGATACGTTTTCTTGTCGTGCCAGCGCTGAATTGGCAACCGCTTGGGCGATCGCGCCTAATTTGACCGGAACCACCAAAACCGTCGGCAACCGCCAGTCTCGGGCGAGATCGGCAACAGTCAATTCATCAGTTACCGGCGATCCCAGGCCGCCCAAGGCCTCCATGAATACCCAGTCGCGCTCTTGGCTAAGAGCGCGAAACTGCCGCCACACCAGTCCCAAATCGATGTCTCGACCTTCTCTGCGTGCCGCCACTGGAGGAGCGAGGGGAGCTTGAAAGTACAGGGGGGTAATTTCGTCGGGGGTTTGCTCGCTATCGAAGAGTCGATCGTAGAGTTCGCGATCGCCCGTTCCCGATTGGATGGGTTTGAAGATGCCGAATCGTCGATGGCGGCAGTGACGCTGCCAGTAAGCAAGTAATGCCGATGTCAAAACGGTTTTTCCGACTTCGGTATCGGTTCCGGCGATTAAGAGAGCGTTGGAGTTAGAAGACATGGCACATTATCAGAAACTAGGAATGGAATCGTTCGTCGATAGAGCTTATGATTCAAAATTGCCTTCAGTATCGAGATTCTCTCCAGGATCGGGGATGGGTTCGGGAACGGGTTCGGGGATGGGTTCGGGAACGGGTTCGGGGATGGGTTCGGGAACGGGTTCGGGG
>NZ_JADEXN010000131.1 GCF_015207075.1 Zarconia navalis LEGE 11467 | reverse complement strand
GTGGTGGAATTGGTGGCGCTCGATGATGCCAAAATCAAGTATTCCACCGTGCAAAACTGGTTTGCTGGGGATGAAAACGGTAAAGGCGGAATTTACAACTTCGTTACCAAACGAGGAATTTGTAAAGGCAAAAACTCCAACATTTCCTGGACTCAGGTCGAAACCGGTTCGGCAATTACTTGGAAGTATCCCAGTTGCGTTTTGGTTGGTGATAACTCCGTCGGTGAATTCTATTCCGTGGCGCTGACGAATAACTGCCAGCAAGCGGACACCGGCACCAAAATGGTGCATATCGGTAAAAACACCAAAAGCACGATTATTTCCAAAGGAATTTCTGCCGGACGTTCTCAGAACAGCTACCGGGGATTGGTAAAAATGGGGCCCAAAGCTGAAGGCGCGCGCAACTACTCCCAGTGCGATTCGATGCTGATTGGGGACAATGCCGAAGCCAATACCTTCCCCTACATCGACGTACAGAACAATGCGGCGAAACTCGAACACGAAGCTTCGACATCCAAAATTGGGGAAGACCAGTTATTCTACTTCACCCAGCGGGGAATTTCCGAAGAAGATGCCGTATCGATGATTATTAGCGGCTTCTGTAAGGATGTGTTCAACGAACTGCCGATGGAATTTGCAGCCGAGGCAGACAAGTTACTGAGTTTGAAGCTTGAAGGTGCGGTGGGGTAATTTCAGCGTCGGTTCGCTGTTATTTGTGACTGAATAGGACTTACGCAAAGCTTCCATTTGTAGGGTGTGTTGAGGAACGAAGCGCACCACAGCAAGTATATATGGTGTGTATGCGTAAGTTCTAACCGCTAGATGCAAGTCAGTTGTCGGTTAGCGGCCATTAATTTGAATGCTAACCTAATCTTTTTTGAAAAGAGAATCGAATGGGACTCGCGAAAATTTCTGGAGATGGGATTACTGATAGAGTGATGATTCGCGATGCGATGCCCAAAGATATTTCTCTTATCTTTGGGTTGATTCAGAAGAAAGCAGAGTTCGATCGCCAGATGGGTTCGTTTTCAGGAACTTTAAAGGCAACGCCAGAAAAGCTATCGAAAACGTTGTTTGGTGACGTTCCATTTGCCAAAGTCATACTTGCTGAAATTGCCGGAAATGCTGTCGGATTTGGGCTGTATTACTTCCGATACTCATCTTTTAACGCTCTGCCCAGTTTATGGCTGGACGATTTGTATATTGAATCGAAAGCGAGACATCAAGGAATCGGCACAGTTTTAATCAAAGAAATTGCGGCGATCGCCCAAAAATATAATTGCACTCATCTTGCTTGGAATGCGATCGAAACTAATCAACCTGGCGTTCGTTTTTATCATAAAATAGGCGCAGAAATTGTGGCACAAGAGGGTGATATTTTTTTGTTTAAAGCAAGCCCAACTAAAATTTTAAAAACAGGTTGTTAAAAGGATTCCTTCGATGATTCAAACTCTACAATCGAGAAATGTAACTCTTCGAGATCTCATCGATCGGTTTGGGATTCAGTTGGTTCGAGATGAAAGCTTCTTTCCCGAATGGCAGACAGCATTACCTGAAATCACCGATGCTGAAAAGCAATTATTAGACAAAGTTAAAAGCAGATACTTTAACTTGGTTGAATATCCACCCTTTCTAGAAAAAACAGTTCAGATTGCAATTCTTTCGCCACTTTTATTTTTGGCAGACTTCTTTTTACCTCCATTTCATATCAAAGCCGAGAAATCAACCGAAATTATTACCGAAGATGAAGGCGTTATTATCCGAGGTCAGCTCGACTTTGTCGTATTAAAAGAAAGAGTTTGGCTGATGGTCATTGAATCGAAAGAAATGTCGTATTCCCTCGAAGTGGGACTGGCACAATTGCTCTCGTATATGCTGGCAAGTCCGCATCCGGACAAGCCGGGGTATGGAATGCTGACGAATGGCGGAAGTTTTACGTTTGTAAAGCTCGTGCGGGAAGATGTGCCGAAATATAAAACATCGAGATTTTTTGAATTACGAAATCCTGGCAACGAATTATATGACGTTCTTAGGGTTATAAAGCGAATCGGTCAATTATGATTTTTGCGATCGAATTATATTTTTAAAGTCTATTTCGGTGTGAGTTAAATATGTTTATTTATTATGATGTTACTTTACTTAATATTTAAAACAACAACAATCCCGATCGCCGCTGGAATTGTGATGGGAAGTACCCCGATCGCCGCTTTATCTGAAACTCACTCGCAAGCGATCGATTCTCAAGGGATAAAATGCTACGAAAACGTACCGGTCGATGGCGAGAATGAGGAGGGCAAAACAACGTTTCTAGAACTAGAAGTCGAAGTCGAAGCGATCGCGGGTTCAGAGGGCGAAACGCAGATGAATGCAGATGGAACGGCGTGGCAGCAAGTTGAGTTAGAAACGGGAACGCAGTGCTGGGTTAATACTAGCAACCGCGCGATCGAACAACTAGAAACCTCATTTGAAATCTCTTCTTTTCCAGTTCCAAACGATCGCGGGAACTATCTCCCGAGTTCCCCCAATCACGATCGCTGGGAAGTGACAAATCGCGGTTTGAGCGGCTTAAACTGCTATCAAACTCATCCTCCCAATCAAGGAAGCCATCTAGTCGTCTCGCGATTATTCAACGGACATATTATGACGGCTGCCGAATCGGAAACGGATGCTGAAGCCATTGTCGAACACAACGATCGAACCTGGATGGCAGTCAGCGATCCGTGGTCGGGACAAGCCTGTTGGGTTCGCGCCCACGAAGATTTTATCAAACCGATCGAGTAAAGTTTAGATCCGAATTTCGATCGAATTATTTCCACTCAAACATTCAACCGAGAAACCACTCATGATTAGTAAAGATAGCGACATTATCCTTTCCGTCAAAAACCTCACCGCAACAGTCGAAGAGACTCCCATCCTCAAAGGCTTAAATCTCGAAATTAAAGCCGGGGAAATTCATGCCATTATGGGCCCGAACGGGTCTGGAAAAAGCACGTTTTCCAAAATTCTCGCCGGACATCCCGACTACGAAGTCACTGGGGGCGAAGTTATATTTCAGGGACAAAACCTGCTCGAACTCGAAACCCAAGAACGAGCGCTAGCTGGAATATTTCTTGCGTTTCAATACCCGATCGAAATTCCCGGTGTCAGCAACCTCGATTTTCTGCGCGTTGCCTACAATTCTCACCGCAAGCATAAAGGTTTAGAAGAACTCGATACCTTTGATTTCGAGGATTTAGTTGAAGAACGGCTCGATGTCGTCAAAATGGATGCGTCATTCCTCAATCGCAGCGTCAACGAGGGCTTTTCCGGTGGGGAGAAAAAGCGGAATGAGATTTTGCAAATGGCTTTACTCGAACCGAGTTTGGCAATTTTGGATGAAACAGATTCCGGGTTAGATATCGACGCGCTCAAAATCGTCGCTAATGGAGTGAATCAGTTGGCAAAACCAGAAAATGCCACCTTGATGATTACTCACTACCAGCGGTTGCTAAACTACGTAGTTCCCGACTTCGTTCATGTGATGTACGACGGCAAGATTCTCCAAAGTGGCGGCAAAGAACTCGCCCTGAAATTAGAAGATCGCGGTTACGATTGGGCGATCGAAGAACATGAAGCCGCACTCGTTTAATTGGAAATAACCAACCCCTTCTACTTTTAAGGGATGAGAATTAAATAACTTTGTGTGATGCGAGGAGGAACCCACCCCCAACCCCTCCCGAGAGGGGAGAGGAACCCAACTCGTTGACTGATGAAATCGAACACCGTATTAAATCCTCGATCCTAACTGTTCCCCATTCCCCGTTCCCCATTATGAGTACGCAATTCGCCACCCAAGAACGAGTTTCCTATTTAACCCAACTCCTCAATTTACGATCGCCCGCTAACTCCGACTTCTCCGAAATTCGCGATCGGGCAGCGGTTTGGTTGCAAGAACTTGCCATCCCCACAACCCGCGATGAAGACTGGCGATTTACTGATTTATCTTCGTTGCTAGACATTCAGTTTCAAGCGCCCCCCAAAGTCGAAATTAGCCCCGAAACGATCGCCGAGTTCGTACTTCCAGAAACTGCCCAAAGCCATCTAGTATTCGTCAACGGGAAATATGCCTCCACGCTGTCGAATTTAGAAGCGTTGCCCGAGGGAGTGTTCGTCGGTAATATTGCTCAGCTATCAGCCCAAAAACGCGATCGCCTCGGGGAGTATTTGGCGCAACAGCCCGGAAACGAGGAAGTCTTTACCACCTTAAATACTGCGAGTTTGAGCGATGTGGCGATCGTTTGGGCGGCGAAAAATAAGGCGATCGAAACCCCGATTCAACTGCTGTTTGTGGCTGCAACCGGAGACGCACCGACATTGGTGCAACCGCGATGCCTCGTCGTCGCCGAAGCCCACAGCAGCCTGACGCTTATCGAGCAATATACCTCAACCACTGCCGGTTGTCCCGATGCGAAAGGCGATCGGGTATACTTCACCAACAGTGTTGCCGAACTCTGGGTGGCAGACAACGCCCAAATCGAACACGTACGAATGCAGCGGGATGCGGGGAATGCTTTCCACATCGGTAAAACAGCCGTTACCCAAAGCCGAGACAGCCGCTATACTTGCCATGCGATCGGGTTTGGGAGCAAACTTTCTCGCCATAATTTAGATGTGTTTCAAGCCGGAGAAGGAACCCAAACCACCCTCAACGGCTTGACGCTCATTTCTGGGCAACAAGTCGCCGACACCCACAGTACGATCGCCCTCAACTGTCCTAACGGCACGGCAAATCAACTCCATAAATGTATTATCGATGGCAGCGCCCACGGGATTTTTGACGGGCGGGTTTGCGTGCCCAAAGCGGCGCAGTTAACCAATGCCAGCCAACTCAACCGCAATCTTCTCCTGTCTCCCAAGGCACGGGTGAATACCAAACCGCAACTCGAAATTGTCGCCGATAATGTCAAATGCGCTCACGGGGCGACGGTGAGTCAACTGGAAGAAGATGAGGTTTTCTACTTGCAAAGTCGGGGACTCGATCGGCAAGCCAGCGAACATTTGTTGGTGGATGCTTTCGGGGCAGAAATTTTGCAACAGATTCCCGTTTCTTCGATCGGTAAAATTCTGTCTCAGTGCGTTTCTTGCCGAACCTATTTAACTTGAGAAGATTGATGAGTTATCGATAACCTCCACAGTGCGAGCATCTTGCTCGCGTTCATTTCTAAAATGTAAATTGCGATCGCAAAAACATCTTTTTATCCCATTTTTCCCAAAAAACCATGACTCTAGTTCGAGAAAAAACAATAGCCGATCGCGTCCGCGCTGACTTTCCCATTTTGCACCAAGAAGTACACGGCAAACCGCTGGTGTATTTTGACAATGCGGCAACTTCTCAAAAGCCGAAAGCCGTCCTCGACGCGCTACAACATTACTATGAGTTTGATAACGCCAATGTTCACCGAGGCGTGCATACTCTCAGCGCGCGGGCAACTACGGCATACGAAGCAGCGCGAGATAAGTTGGCGGCATTTGTAAATGCGGCATCTCGCAACGAAATTGTGTTTACTCGCAATGCCAGCGAAGCGATTAATTTGGTGGCTTATTCTTGGGGAATGAATACCCTCAAACCGGGGGATGAAATCATCCTTTCGGTGATGGAACACCACAGCAATTTGGTTCCCTGGCAGTTGGTTGCCCAGAGGACGGGGGCGGTGTTGAAATTTGTAGAGTTGACGGAAACAGAAGAGTTCGATCTAGAACAGTTTAAAACCCTGATTTGTGAGAAAACGAAACTGGTTTCAGTGGTTCACGTTTCCAATACCCTTGGCTGCATCAGCCCCGTCGAAGAAATTGTTAAGATTGCTCGTAAAAATGGTGTAAAAGTATTAATTGATGCTTGCCAAAGCTTGCCTCATATGCCCGTTGATGTCCAAAAAATTGACTGTGATTGGTTGGTGGGTTCTGGGCATAAGATGTGCGCGCCGACGGGAATTGGTTTCTTGTATGGCAAGTTGGATGTACTCCGATCGATGCCTCCTTTTTTGGGTGGGGGTGAAATGATTGAAGAGGTATCTTTAGAAAGTTCGACCTATGCGGATTTACCTCATAAGTTTGAAGCGGGAACCCCGGCGATTGGAGAGGCAATCGCGATCGGGGCGGCGGTGGATTATTTGAGTGGCATTGGCATGGATAAAATTGCCGCGTACGAACATGATTTGTGTGCTTATTTATTTGAAAAGTTGGCAACCATTCCCCAACTGCGAATTTACGGCCCAAAACCCAATTCTGATGGTAGCGGACGGGCTGCATTGGCAGCATTTACTGCTGGAGAACTCCACGCCAACGATGTTTTACCCCTCCTGGATGAATCGGGGGTTGCAATCCGTACGGGACATCATTGTACGCAACCGTTACATACCATTCTCGGGGTGTCTTCGACGGCGCGGGCGAGTTTGTATTTCTACAATACCGTTGAAGAGATTGATGTATTCGTGGCAGCGTTGAAGGATGCGATCGAATTTTTTAGTGAGATTTTAGGCTAATGGATAATGACGAATCATGCAAGTTACAAAAGCGCGATCGTATTCCCCAGAAGAATATTTAGAACTCGAAGTCGCGGCAGAGTTTAAAAGCGAGTACATAGACGGTCAAATTTTGCCGATGGCAGGTGGAACGACAAACCACAATCGCATTGCTTTAAACTTTTCAACCGAGTTAAGCTTTGCGTTCAAGAAACTAGACTTTCAAGTATTTATGGGAGATGTCCGCCTGTGGATTCCCCAGCGGCGCATCTATACCTATCCTGACGTAATGGTGGTTGCTGGAGAACCGGAATATCACAATAGCAGAACGGATACGATCGTCAATCCGATCGCGATCGTTGAGGTTTTATCGAATTCAACTCAAGGATACGATCGACGGGGTAAATTTGAAGCCTACCGTACTATTCCCACTTTTGAAGAATACCTCTTAATCGACCAAAATAAAATTTATATCGAACAGTATTTTAAAACGGCGAATAAACGATGGTCTTTATACGAGTACGATTCTGAAGATGAGGCAGTTTCTCTTAATTCTGTCTCATTCGAGATTTCTTTAGAAGATATTTTCAATAAAGTGCAGTTTAAAAATAATGATATATAATTCTTAAGAATTCAGCCACACGAGCCAATCGTCGATCTCAAATAACCTTCAACCTAAATCCTTAATATAATGCGGCATTGCAGTTATCGAACAGATATCCTAAGACTCGCAAATAATAGGTACTAATCGTTCCTCTATTTCCCGAATGTAATCTGTTAAACCCGTATTTTTCCCGCGTTCTTGTAGAATCATCAAACTGGTTTCTTCCCAACACTGCCGTTCCCGTTCCATATCTGTTGCCGTTAGTTCTCCGACGATAACTTTGGGATTTCGCAAGCGATCTCGATCTTCTCGGGAAGTCGATCGTAATTTCTCCGACTCCGTGCAAGGATCGAATGCTAACTGTTGTTTTATCTTCGCGAACAGTTGTTCTTCGAGTGAATTTGCTGGAATAAATCCGTTGAGAACCCAAGCCTCGCGCATCCGATTTGCCGTTCCCAGGACAATTTCTAGTTTGGGTTTTCGATCGATATCTTGCATTCGAGCTTGTTCTAAACCTTCTCGGCGTTCCGGCTGATTATCCAAGTCGCGAATCAAGAATACGGCTTTAATCGCTCTCTCTTTTTGCAAAAAATAGACTAAATTGAGAATTTTGATTGCGGCTGCACCATCGGCTTTAAGGGGTGTATTATTGGTTCGCCTTCTACCGAGAAATCGTGGTGGACGAAATTGCGAGGTGTCTTGAAAATTCTGAACGATTTTCTTAATATCTTTCCAGCAAGAGTTGTCTGTATTCTCCTGTAAACCACTCCAGCGAAATAGATATTTCAGAGTATCTCGCTCCAACCACTCGATTTTTTCGATGAGAATTCGCTCTGCTAACTCAGTTGCCGTTCGTGCGTCAGCATCACTCTCGACAATAACAATAAATTCATTCACTAACTTCGCTACCTACAACCCACTCTTCACCTTCAGCATCCCAAAATTCTCCCGTTGTTAGCGTTTTTTTTGCCCATTCGATATCGGGATGCTCGTCTAAGCGTTTGGTAACGGTAAATCCTGAATGAGTATTATTTAAGACATGAACTTGTGAAGGATTTAGCTCATCAATAATATAAGGAGAATGAGTTGATAAGATAATCTGTAGATTTTCGTTGGATTTCAGTATTTCTTTTAAGACATCCATTAATTCTCGTTGTGCTTTAGGATGAAGTCCCTGTTCAATATCATCGAGTAATACTAAATTAGGTTGCTTTGGATGCATTAATACGGTAAGTAAACCTAACGCAAGCATCGTGCCTTCGCTAATTAGATGAGCGGGAAGTCGCTCTCCAGTATTCATATCTAAAATTACTTCTTGCCCGATCAGCTCTTGATTTTCTTCATAAGGAATTAATTTTCCATTTACTTCAATTGAACGCTGACGATTCAAGGCAACTTTTGCCCGTCTTATTCCTATATCTTTAACAGTCGGAACAATCTTTTTTAACATCTCCTTGAGCATCTGAAAATTTTCGGATGCTTCGTTACGTATATAGTCTAAAGTGGGAGCAAGACCATCATTTTCAAGTTCTGGTGATATTTTTTCACTATAAGCTGCTTTTTTTAAATCACTTTCTGTCAACTTTAAATAAACCGAACTTTTTAAAAAGTTAGGGATTATATCCTTTAAGTTCTGCTTCATTATATTTTGCTGTAATTCATATAGATGAAATCCTTTATTATTAACACAAAAATTACTTGAGGATTGCCATTTTGAAGGTGTTTTTTGATGGCGATAAAAAGATTTCCATTTGATTTCGGGAAAATCTTTTAGATTGCCCTTAATAGTTACATTCATTATTCGTTTATTGAATGTTGTGATAAATTCAGGTGATTTGTTATGGCTAAAAATTGAATCAATGCGTCTAGTCGTTAATTGACTCATATAATGTAATGCTTCCAAGACAGAAGTCTTTCCCGAACTATTTTGACCGACAAGGGCATGTAAACGAGATTTATCAAACGTGAGGTGAGTCGATCGATGACTTTTGAAATTTTCCAGCGTTATACTTTCTATCATTAGAAATATCCCTATAGTCGTCGGTCATATTTTGAGAGTTGAAGAGAATGGTTCGATCCAGACTAGCGAAACGACCGATTTAAACTTATTACTTATGACGGACAAATAATGACTTATTTATGGTAATATACAGTCGCCCTAAATCTTAATGGTTAATGTCAAACGCAAAGGCAAGTTTCGATCGGGCGTTCCCTTGTCTCCAGATATTAGCACCGACCGCTCTGGGAGTGACCGTATTGGGAGCGGCGATCGCATCTTCAGTGATGGCGCAACAATCGCTGTATATCGCCTACCCACCGGCCAACCACCAAACTACGGCCGATCGCATCTTCTTCATCGGAACCGCCCCACCGGAAGGAGAAGTGTCCATCAACGGACAGGCGATCGAACGCAGCCCGGCCGGACATTTTGCCCCCAGTTTGCCCCTCCAAATCGGTGAAAACAGGTTCACCATTCGCCACGAGAATCGAGAATTGGAAATCGTGGTGACGCGCAACTCCACCGCGCCGGTAATGCCCGAGGGGATTAACTTTGCCAAAGGTTCCCTGATGCCCGTCGAAGCGATCGCCCGTCAGCCAGGAGAGTCTATCTGCTTCGATGCGATCGCCCCAGCCAACGCCAACGTCTCCGTCACCCTCGCCAATCGCAGCGTTCCCCTCCTCCCCCAGTCGGAAATCGTCAGCTTGCCGGCCAACAACGCCGTCCTCACCGGGGATAACCAACCGAAAATCCAAGAAATCGCCCCAGAAATCGCCGCCGCCTATCAAGGTTGCGCCACCTTCTCCACCCCCGGCAATTTGGGCGTACCCACATTTAACCTGGCAATGGACTCGACGACGCGCAGCCAGCCGGGATTAGGGGCGATCGAAATTCTCTCGCCCGATCGAGTTGAAATGGCCGAAGTCATCGTCGATGCGGGAGTTGCCCGCACCGGGCCAACCACAGACTACTCCCGCCTCACACCCCTACCGAGGGGAACCAAAGCCGCCATTACCGGCAAGGAAGGGGAATGGGTGCGCCTGGACTACGGGGCGTGGATAAAAGCCGAGGAAGTGCGGATTTCAGCGGCTGGCGCACCACCGCGATCGAACATTCGCAGCGTGCAATCGCGCCCGACAGATAAGTGGCTCGAAGTCTACTTCCCCCTAGAAGTGCCCGTACCCGTCTCCGTCGAACAAGGGACGCGCAAACTCTCCCTCACCCTGCACAATACCACCGCCCAAACCGACACGATCGCCTTTGACGAAAATCCCCTCGTCGATCGCCTCGACTGGCAGCAAGTGGATGGCGATCGGGTGCGCTACACCTTCTATTTCAACGAATCCCAGCAATGGGGGTACAAACTCCGCTACGAAGGAACCACCCTGATTCTCTCCCTGCGCAACCCTCCCCGACTGACCG
>NZ_JADEXN010000130.1 GCF_015207075.1 Zarconia navalis LEGE 11467 | reverse complement strand
GGAATGGACTCGTTCGGCAGCGACTTTTCCGAGCAGGGGAGCAAATTGACGAATCGCCGCGTCGGTATCCGGTTCGAGGGTAAATCCTAATTGTGCCGCTTGTCGGTACGCCCGCAGCAATCGCAGGGGATCGTCTTTGAGGTTGTCTCGGGCGACCATTCGCAAACACCGGCGCTGCAAATCTCGACGGCCGTCGAGGGGGTCGTAAAAAGTTTCGGTATGGGGATTGTAGGCGATCGCATTAGTGGTGAAATCCCGGCGGTACAAATCTATTTCCAGGGTTTCTCCTTCCTGCTGGGCAAAATCGACCGTTCCTGTCTCAAACACCACGCGGGCAATTTGTCGTTGGGGATCGAGGAGAACGAACCCGGCATCATATTGTCGGGCGAGTTCGCGGGCGGTGCCTACGGCATTTTCTGGCAGGACGAAATCGAGATCGAAATAGTCCGACGCGCGATCGAGCAGGGCATCTCGCACCGCCCCCCCCACGAGATAGGCTGACGGGGGCAACCATTTCAAACTAAACGGCCAGGTTTGAGGAGAAAGTGCTGATATGGTGCTGCGGGAAGACATTAATATCGGTGTAGGTGAGCTGGGGGAGTTGGGGGAGCACAGGCGCAAAGATGCTCGCTCGTTTTCTGTCCTTAGCGGTACGCGCAGCGCTCTACTTTTAATGTGTCAGGTGAGAAAAGAGCGAGCAACCCATCTGTGCCCTTTTGACTTTTAACCTTTCAAAAGAATTCAGTGGGAATGTTGAGAATCTAAAGTCTAAATTTTAAACGCTAAAACTGTTAATGACTCAAGCAAGCTCAACCGATCGCGTTAGCAACTCCCTTCGGGAGTATCGCGCCAGAATTGGATTTTCTGCCTAAGATATAGAAACAATTCCCTGGAGGTCGAATCATGTGTATTTGTGTCAACTGTCACTATGTCGATCGCTGTCTAACTTACCACGCCGTCGAAGGGCAGCATCAGCAGCTTCATCTGACGGATTCCCCAGATTTTGAACCCGTCGAACCCTCCATCAACGTCAACATTCGTCCCCAGCAAGATGCCGTCGAGATGGAGTGGGATGTCGTCGGGTGCGAGAGCTTTAAGCTAGAGCGAGGCAAATGGTCTAAACTCCGTCCGGGAGAGTTGGTTCCTACTTGAGCCGTGCCGATATTTGGTTCAAAATTGGCACCAGAGCAGTATCCCAGACGATGGCCATTTTGCGAAACCCTTCCCGATTGGGATGAATGCCGTCGGGCAAGTCGTCTAAGTTGAAGACTGGGTGGAGATCGACGAAGTGGAGGTGATGCTCGGGAGTCTGTTGTCGTGCAATTAGCTGCTTCATTTGGTTGTTGTAGCGCAACACTCGTTCGTTAATGGAGGGTTGCCCGATTGGTGGCAGGGAAGCGACGAGAAGGCTTGCTTGGGGCAGGTGCGAGAAAATTTCGTCGATCGAGCGCCTCAACCGCCCGACCGCCCCTTCCACTCGATGATATCGAATCATGTCGTTGGTGCCGACGATCAGTAAAATGATATCGGGTTGAGACTGAGTTAACCAGCCTTCGAGCTGGCGGCGAATTTGGTCGATCGTCCAGCCTGAATGGCCTTCGTGTTGCTTCTGGGTGAGCATATCCGGCCCGTTTCGCCTAGAACCCACAAAGCGAAATGGATAGCCGCGCTTATTCAGACGGTGCCACAGATCGATGCGGTAGCCGCCGGGAACCAAATAGCCATCGGTAATGGAATCCCCCAAGGGCATAATTTTGATGGGGCGATCGATGGGAGTATTACGGGGTGAAAAGCCAAAGGAATGAGTCACGATCGAGATTGAGTATCTGTCTTGAGTGTCCGAATATTTAAATTAACAGCGAAGGCGGTGGGCGATCCGGATTTGAAATGGCTTTGAAGGTCGATCGGATTGGATAACAACCGATCGACTTAAAATGCTGGTGAAGGTAGGTCGGAGAAGAAAAGCACGCGCGCGATTGTATGTCTTCACACTGATTGGCGACTGTTAGAAGTGTGCTCTGCTTTTTTATCCAAGTCATATTTTTGAGTCTTTGTGCTATTTATTCTCTAAGTGAAGTGCGGAAGATGAATGAATGAACGAACGAACAATTAATAATTGATGAGTCGTTATTCTCCTTAATAGGGAGTAGGGAGTAGGTCAGTTGCAACGCTCTTCCCCCTCTCCCTTGTCTCCCGATCGAATTTTGAACGTGCGAATGTCCGATTTTTTTGATTTGAGCGATCGATCTGTAGAACTTTGGCTGGGTTCGCCCAGTCCCTTCGTCGCGCGCCATCAAGCCCAAATCTTACCCGATTGGCAAGTTTCGATCGCCTCAACGCTCGTCATTCTACAACGGTCGAGTTTACCTCTAACCCAGAAGAGGCCCGAAGTTGAAGCCCAAAAAGACCGATTGCGATCGCGATTCCTCATCTTTGCCCGGTCGATCGTCTCTCAACTGCACGATCGCGGGTTTGCCGCAGATGCCATCGATCCCAAATCGGGCTATCCTACCATCTCTCGCCCCGGAGGCGTACGTCACGACGATGTTGCCGCCGCGATCGCCACCGTGGGGTTTGCGAGGCTGTCGGGGAATTGCACCGCGCTCGTCCATCCGAGTTGGGGCGCGGCCGTCTATCCGGGAATCCTCCTGACATCGGCATCTTGGGGCGAGCTGGCATCGGTGGAGAGAGTGTGTTGCCGAAGCGGCAGTGTATTCTAGAAAAAGTAAAGCCTCGCTCGTCCTCTCCCCGATCGCTCAAACGCGCGATCGCGCCCGTTCGATTTCTTCATGTCCTCCATTCCTCCCCAACGCCAAAAGCAACTTCAAAAGCTCCTTCAGAAACTCGGGTTACCCGAAGGTGTATTAGCAAACTGGTCTTTACTCGACCTAGCCCTCACCCATTCTTCCGCTTGTGCGAGCGCCAACTACGAAAAACTCGAATTTGTCGGGGATGCGGCGATCCGATTGGCAGCGGCCGAGTTTTTGTGGCAAACCTACCCGAACTTTGAAGTGGGGGAATTTGCCGCAATTCGATCGGTTTTGGTCAGCGATCGGATTTTGGCGCAGATTGCCCGCAGCTACGGCTTGGAGCGATATCTTCTCGTGGCTGGCAGTGCGACAGGAGATAAAGCAGGAATGGCAAGCCGACTCGCCGATGCCCTCGAAGCGATCGCCGCGGCCCTCTACCTCAGTACCTACACCCTCGAACTGGTGCGTCCCTGGCTCGATTCCCACTTCCAAACCCTAACCGAAGAAATCCGCGCCTGTCCCGCCCGTCAAAATTACAAAGCGGCATTGCAAGAATGGACGCAGGCTCAATATAAATTGCTTCCCGAGTACCGCGTTGTGGAAATTAACCCCATTCACGGGAGTTCCGAACGCTTCAGTGCCGAAGTTTGGTTGCAAAATCGATGCTTGGGCAAGGGAAAAGGGCGATCGATTAAAACAGCAGAACAAGAAGCCGCCCGGACGGCATTTCAAACGGCAACTGGGGAGAGTTCGGAATTCGGAAGTCGAAATTTGCAATTGTGAACTCAATTCATTCTTCAAATTAACAACCATTAACCATTCATATGACTGGAATTGCCATATTGGGCGCGGGACGCTGGGGCGTTCACCTCGTCCGTAATTTTCTCCACCACCCCGATGCTCGAATTCTCGCGATCGTCGATCCGCGTCCGGAACGCCTGAAAGCACTTTCGGAAAAGTTTGAGTTCGCACCAGATGTGGTGTTGGCCTCAAGTTGGACTCAAGTCCGGGAAATGAAAGACCTCGAAGCTGTCGCCGTTGCCACTCCCGCATCCACCCACTACAAACTAATTTCCGATGCCCTCAAACAGGGCTATCACGTCTTCTCGGAAAAGCCCCTCACCCTCAATCCCAAAGAATCCTTCGAGTTGTGCCAGCTCGCCGAACAGCAGCAACGGCAACTGTTTATCGACCATACCTATCTGTTTCACCCGGCGGTGCGGCGCGGTGCCGATGCGCTACGGGGCGAAGAGTTGGGTCAGTTGCGCTACGGCTACGCCACCCGCACTCACCTAGGGCCCGTACGTCCCGATGTCGATGCCCTCTGGGATTTAGCCATTCACGATATTGCTATTTTTAACACCTGGTTGGGGGAAATTCCCGATCGCGTCTCGGCTACCGGCAATGTCTGGCTTCAGCCACCCTCCGACAGCATCGATCGCACCCTTTTCCCCCAAGGACTCTCGGATGTGGTTTGGGCCAAACTCATCTATCCAAGTGGTTTCGAGGCAACGATCCACCTGTGCTGGTTAAACCCCGACAAACAGCGGCGACTGGCGGTGGTGGGAGAGCGAGGAACCCTCATTTTCGACGAAATGTCCCCCGATGCTCCCTTAGCGATTCAGCGGGGTCAGCTCGAACTGCATGATGGCTATTGGATTCCCACAGACCAAAGTCGCGACGTTCTCGAACTCGAAAAAGCCGAACCCCTCAAACAAGTTTGCGATCGCTTCTTGGAGTGCATCGGAGAATCCAAACCCTGCCAGATTTCCTCCGGTTGGGTAGGCGCACAGTTGGTTAAAATTCTCCGGGCACTCACCGAATCCCTCAATCAAGGAGGCTCAAAAGTGCGAGTTTAGCAATGGCTACATAACCTGAGTTTTCGTGAAGAGCTAGATCGGGACTTACACAATTACGCAAACTCCCCATAATATGATGTCCGATCGGGGCGATTTCAAGGAGATTGTCCCTACATCTGAAGCCGTTGCGGAAGTCCTATAAATGTTGAATGCTTCAACAACAAGATCGAGTTTTTGCCGATTTCTGGGTCGCGGTAGCGTCAGGGTTTCGACTTATTTTTGCACTGGCGTTATTGCAAGCATCTCGAAGTCCTTGCAATAACGCTGGGACAAGATATATGGTGTTCTTGCGTTATCGCATCCGTCCTGTAGAACAGAGGTTCACAGTTAAACGATGAAAATTGGTATTCTTGGCAGTGGGAATATGGGGAGTTCTTTGGGTCTGCTGTGGGCAGAACAAGGACATGAAGTTTTCTTTGGAGGTCGAACGACGGAGAAAGGGCGAGCGGTAGCAGCATTAGCCGAGCAAGGCACGCAAGGTGGCACAAACGATGAAGCGGCAAGATTTGGTGATGTCTTACTTTATACAATTCGGGGAATAAATCCTGCCGAGGTACTCACTTCTGTAGAGGTGTTATCCGGAAAAATTATCATTGACTGCAACAATTTCGAGATTCCAGAGGGATTTGCCTATGCTCCGATCGAACTGTCACTGGCGGAAAAGTTAGCTTCACAAGTTCCTAATGCTAGAGTTGTCAAAGCTTTTAATACAATGGCTCAGGAAGTATTTGAGCTTGCACCCAGTCCACTCAAGGATTACCAAGTCTCTGTATTTGTCTGTGCGGATGATGCTCAAGCTCGTCAAACTGTCATGAAACTAGCTGAGGATATTGGATTTACCGCCGTTGATTGCGGAGAGTTACGTCATTCTCGATTGGTGGAAGGCTTAGGAAATTTTATTCGATTTATGATTATCGGCCAGTTGCAAAATCCTTATACCACCCTATCGATCGATGTCTTGCCCGCAGCATCGGAGCAACGATTAGGCGGACGGCAACCCTAAGAGCTTTCAGAAAAGAAATTTTCAAATCTTAGCAGTAATGCACTGTTTTTGTCGGTATTCTGAAGTCCCCTCATCCCCACTCCTACAGACGGCGATCGTCCGGTAATATTGACTCATCTGTTGAGAATTGTGCAAAAAACATGAAATTTCATCTCCCGATCGCCGAACTCTCCCTTGCCTTGCTACTAACCCCGGCGTTCGCTCCGGCTTCAGTTCAAGCTCAGCCAGCTGCCCGAGAAGCGGTCGTCTGTCCGGGAATTTCGGCTTTGAACCTGCGGGAGATCCCAGACGGTAGAATTCTAGACGCGCTACCTCCAGGAACCTCAGTGCTACAAGTTGCACCCCCGGCAGGAGATTGGCAGCCAATTGCCACCGAAGATTATCGAGGCTACGTCTGGGGGGCTTATCTTTGTGACGATGTTGCCCAAACCGAACCCGAACCTGAAGACGACGGGGATAAAACTCCTGATAAAGATGCTGTCGGTCCGATGGTAACCCCGGCCCGATGCGGGCGTAATGATGAGAACTTGCGAAACGTCAGTTATTCGGGTGGGTTAGAAATTTATGCCCGACCCGATTCGGCCAGCCCGATTTTGGGTTTTATCGGTGATGGGGGTGTCGTTCGGCTCAATGGCGTTTCGTTTGTTGGGGGAACTGGGGTCATCTGGCAACCGATTAACTTTCCCGAACGGGGATATATCGAAGGCGGGCGAGATGGAGTCGTGAGTAATCTTGTTTATTGCACTCGCTTTTACGAATAAGGCGCGCGAGATGCTCGCCATTCACGCTCGTCGTTAGAATGGCGAGCTTGAATGGGGCATCTCAACCATCGGAGTGACGATCGTCTGGGGGACAAGATCCGCCTCGAAAGGGGAGCTGAACGATAAATTCAGTTCCCCGTCCCACCTCAGACTCGAACTCCAACTGACCTCCATGTTGGGTGACCACGATCGAGTAGCTTGTGGCCAATCCCAGTCCCGTTCCCGCACCGACGGGTTGGGTGGTAAAAAATGGCTCGAAGACCCGATCTCGATCGCCCTGGGGAATTCCAATCCCATTGTCGGCGATCCGAATTTCTACCCAATCTCCATCGAGAACCTTCGTACGAATGGAAATCAAAGGAGAGAGCCATCGAAGCTTATCGTTCCACTGTTCTTTCTGGATTCTCGTATCGATGGCATTGATGGCATTGGCGAGCAAGTGTAGAAAGACCTGATTGAGCAGAGCTGGATAATACTCGAAGGGGGATACGTTGCCGTACTCTCGACGAACCTCAATTTCGGGGCGATGGGGTTGAGCGCTCAGACGATTTTGCAGCAGCATCAACGTGCTTTCGAGTCCGATGTGGGGGTTGGCAATTTTCAGCGGCGCGCAATCGAGAGCCGAAAAACACCGCAAATTCTTGACAATATCGCGAATGCGGCTCGCTCCGGTATTGAGAGATTTCAGCAGCCGGGGAAAATCGGCTTTGAGATACTCTAGATCGATCGAATCGATCGCCTCTTCTATTTCTCGAACGGGTTCGGGATAGCAATCTTGGTAAAGCGTTAGCAGGTGAAATAAATCATTTGTATATTCGATCGCTGGGGCGATATTGCCGTAAATAAAATTGGCGGGATTGTTGATTTCGTGGGCGACTCCCGCCACTAGCACTCCGATACCAGACATCTTCTCGCGCTCGATGAGTTGAGCTTGAGTGTGCCGCAGATCGCTCAGGGTTTGCTCGAGTTCTTGATTTCTCTTTTGAAGCTGAGTTTGCAGGGAGCTAATGGTCAGTTGGTGCTCGATGCGGGCGATTGCCTCTTCAATTTGAAAGGGTTTGGTAATATAGTCTACCCCCCCAGCTTTAAAGGCTTTGGCTTTATCGAATCCCCCTCCCAAAGCGCTCATAAAGATGACGGGGATGTCCGCAAGGATGGCATCGGCTTTGAGCTGCTCGCACACCTCGTATCCATTGAGAATCGGCATCATGATATCGAGGAGAATCAAATCCGGAGGAGACCTCAAACAAACCTTTAACGCCAGTTCGCCGCTCATGGCCTGCCGGACGCAATATCCACGATCTTGCAACATCCTTGATAACAGTTTCAGGTTGTCGAGTTCGTCATCAACGACAAGGATCTCCCCTAAAGAATCAAAAGATTGAGGCTCGGACATAACACGAGTACAGACTTCCACAGAAGCACGATCGAGTTTCAACATCAAAAAAATCCACTTAAAATTCCAACCCGAGAAGTTCTCCTACGGGTCTGGAGAGCGACCTACCGGTCAATCTCGGGTTAGACAGTACCACTACGCTCAAAACTTAAGTCTTGCCGTCGAACTTTAAATCTTCTAAAAAATCTGTTAAAGTCACCGGCAATCGCTGAACTTGTTATATCGTGCTTGCTTTGTCCATGTCATCCGCGAAACTACTCGTTTTGAGAGAGAATGTCAGGTCTTGGGAGGTTTTCGGGAAGAAAATAGGAATACCCAATTTAGAGAATCTTGGCAGAGGAGATGGGCAGAGGCATTTAAAATGAATGACTCAAGATGACAATTGACCGTCAATTCAGATTAAGGATATTTGAGTACGGATCGTTGGCTCGAACAAGGATTTGCACTCGACACGGCCCGACAATTAAAAACAGAAAAATGGGAGTTTTAGCTATCCCAAACTCACACAATTTAGATGCATCTAAGCAGATGAGAACCGACATCAGTCGATCGAGATCGTCCGCACGCCCCGTTATCTCAATTCCATCTTTTCCTAGATCGAATTCTCACGGTCGAGCGCGAACCCAGAACGATGATAGGCAAGCCGCGACGGCTTCAAGCCCATCGATCTCGCA
Source organism: Zarconia navalis LEGE 11467 (assembly GCF_015207075.1). GTDB lineage: Bacteria > Cyanobacteriota > Cyanobacteriia > Cyanobacteriales > Geitlerinemataceae > Zarconia > Zarconia navalis. The sequence continues at coordinate 2,103 of NZ_JADEXN010000130.1, read as the reverse complement.
TCGCGCGAGGTTTTGCTGGGCTTGACAATATAACAGTAATATTCCCCACAGTTCTTGCTCGAAACAAATCGGCACCGCCAGAGCCGATGTCAAACCGGCTCTAATTGCTGTAGAACTACGGAAAAAAGGGATGGTTCGAGCTTTGTCGAGATCGCCAACCCACTCCGGTTGGTTGCACTTCCAAATGGATGCGGGCACATCTCGATGCAGCTCGAAAGTGCGGGTGCGACTCTGACGGACAAACTCCATCAAATGGTTCTGGCTGCTGTAGGTTGCATCCTCGATGGCCAAAAATGTTCCCCGCACAGCCCAAATTTCTCCGACATCCCAATGGAGAGTTTGACAAACGCTTGCCAGTGCGACTTTCGCGAACGATTGCCGATCGGGTTGCCGCGCGCGGGCGATCGCGATCGTTCGCAGCAGATGGGCTTCCCGGTTAGCTTGTTGGCATTCGAGTTTGTATTGGTACAGCATTTGTTGGTGTTTCACTCGCGCCAGCACTTCTTCCACTTGAAGCGGTTTGGTGATGTAATCGACTCCTCCGACCTGAAAGGCTTCTCGTTTTTGCTGAGGTTGAGAAAAGGCACTCAGAAAAATAATGGGAATGTCCTGAGTTCGATCGCCTGCTTTGAGGTAACGACAGACTTCGTAGCCATCGAATTCCGGCATATTAATATCTAATAAAATTAAGTCCGGTGGCGCTAGCGCCACGGTTTTAAGGGCGAATTTGCTATTGGTTACTTTTCTGACTTGATAGCCTTTTTCTTCGAGAATCGCTGAGAGAAGACGGAGGTTATTAATATTATCGTCTACAATTAAAATATCCATATCTAATTGCTTTTCTGTTGACTTAGTTTTTTGCTTTGTAAAATATTGAATAGAGAGTTTTTTGCATCGATCGTCTGAAAAAATATACAGTTTATTAAATTTAATATATTTTAAATCTTCGATCGATAAATTAATTTTTTTTGACTCGGTCGAGTCAAACCAGTCCAAACATATACATTAATATAAATCGTCGATCGAATATTTAGAAGCCATCGCAATTTAGGATGAAAATCACTAGAGAACACAGTTATATTTTTTCCTGAGATGCCTTAGATATCGACAGCACCAACACGAAATTGCCCCCCCCGAGCGAGTCAGTTCGAGAACTGCACGGGGTCGGAGCGCTGAAAAATTATCGTCGATTTTCCACCGCTGGACGACCACCGTAAAATCGATGCCGATCGCACTCGTACCTACACGCCAATTTCCTAAACTTATCCCCGATTCAATCGATACAGTTTCAGCTCGTGTTCGGGGTCGTTTCGCTTTTCCACCACCGTTTGGAGTTGCCAATTGGGTGTATTTTTCAGGGCATCTTTCCAGGCGGGAGAAGGATTGAAGAGAAAGACCGTACTAAAGCCTTCGGGAATTTGGGGTGGGTTGGGTTGCTGCGACAGGAGCAGGTGAACTTGCTGCCCGAGGCGATAGCTGAGGGTAAGAATTTGAACCGGAGGCGCATCGCTGACGATGAGGGGATTTTCGGCAAGGGCGATCGCATCTCCGACGGGGATGTAATATTCGGCTTTGTCGTTGCTTTTACTCCAGGTTATTTCTTGCTGGGATTCGACGATACAGGCAACTGCCCCGGCGACGAGGATGGCGATCGCGCAGAACGTCCAGATTTGCTGTTTCCAGGCTTTGAGGCGATCGATTTGGGTGGTGAAAACGTAGGCGACGAGAATTTGAATGTGGATGTAGCTCGGAAATAGGTAGCGCACCCCAGACGATCGCCTTCCCCCTAAAATGGCATCGGGCAACATAATCGAAAGGGCGTTGACACCGATAACGGCAACAAATAGCAACCAAACGGATTTGGGCGCGTGGCGCACGAGAAAGTACAGGGAATAAAAGGCAAAGCAGGTGAGAACGAAGTTGAAGCTGGTTAAATCGGCGTTAAAAAAGACGCGGTTGATATTGCGAAACCAGCGATTAATCAGAAAATCGATCGACAGTTCCGATTCCCCTTCGGAGATGACGCGACTAATTTGACCCGTGTTGGAGAGAATCACCCAAATCCAAGGACTAAAGGCGATCGCACCGGCAAAGGCACTGGTG
>NZ_JADEXN010000129.1 GCF_015207075.1 Zarconia navalis LEGE 11467 | reverse complement strand
CCCCCGAAGCCTCCGTTTCCCCCGTTTTCCCCAAAGCCCACTCGAACTAAATTTATGGATCGGCGCTGCGAACGACGATCGCCGTACACTTGCAGCCGTGGATGATATCCCGAGCGATATTGCCTCGAACCACTCGTGAGAGCAAGCTTTTGCGACTTGCGCCTAAGAGTACCACATCGCTGCGACGAGTGCGGGCGATGTCGAGAATGGTATCGGCAACGGAGAAACCGAGAACGGAAGCGGTGGTAATCGGGCAGCCAAGTCGATCGAAAAGAAATGCTTTGGCTTCGCGTAAGGCAGTGCGATCGGGGTTGGATTCGTTAGGGTCGAATACCTGACACAGGTGAATGCTCGGCGTTTTACCCAAAGCAATCAGAGACGGCAGCAATCGCAAAGCCTCCCGGACGTTCGGGCCGCCACCAATGGGAATCAACCAACGATCGAACTGGGGCAGTTTGGCGGTGGGATTCGGCTCGACGGATGCGGTTCGCCCCCATTTGACCAAAATTATATCGCAACTTGCCTGGCGGATGAGGGTATCCACCGCATCGCCAAAAATGCGATCGGGCTTGAAGTTGCGACCTTTCCACCCCATCAAGAGTAGATCGATATGGCGTTCGCGAATGGTTTCGAGCGTCGCTTCAGACACATCGCAAGCGGCGCGAATTTGGGTATGCACGCAAAGGTTCCACTGCTTGCCAACCCGCCTCCCCTGCCCTAGCAATCGTCGCCCGAGGGTCGTGCTGACTGGGGTTTCCGAAGGGGTTTTGTGACGGGCGATCGAGACGATATTCAAGCATTCTATTTCCGAGTGGCGATCGCGGGCGATGGTGGCGGCCAGTTGCAGTAGCATCGGTGCGGTGCGGGGATTGGCTAAAGGAACCAGCAATCGTCCCCGACCGATTTCCGGGGCGCGGGTTTGATAGACGACATAGGATGGCGCGCCGCGCACCCGACCTTCTCCTCGACCCCCCAGCACGTTTGCCTCCACGCGGATAATATCGCTGCGGGTGATAATCCCCACCAAACGCCGCCCCTCGGTAACGGGCAATCGGCTGATTTTATAGCGGTTGAGCTGGTACAGCACATCGCTGAGGGTATCCGTGGGGTGGACGGTCACCGGTTGCGGGGTCATAATGTCCTGCAACGGGCAATCTTCGGGGACTTGATGCTGAGTGATGTCCGGCAGGTCGCTTTGGGAAACCGTCCCCACCAACTGACCGTTTTCGACCACGGGAAATCCGCGATGGTGCGATCGCGAGAAGGCTTGACGCACGCGATCGAGGGTGAGGTGGCTTTCTAAGGTTTCCACTTGGCGCTGCATCACGTCATCGGCAGTCAGCTTGGTTAAAGTGGCATTGCTCGAATAATCTTGTTTGAGATCGATGCCCTTGGCAACTAGCAGGGCATCGTAAAGCGAGCCGCGCGCCACCTTTCCCGAGACAATGAACGCCGTCACCGAAGTAATCATCAGGGGCAAGACGAGATTGAAGTCCGTGGTAATCTCAAAGACGATCGCGATCGCCGTGATCGGGACTTTGGCCACACCGCTAAAAAATGCTCCCATTCCCGCCAAGGCATAGGTGGTGGGTTCGCCGATGCCAAAGAGGGCCTGGGAACACAACCCCACCAGACAACCCAGGGCGGAACCGAGGACTAGAGCAGGAGCGAACAATCCCCCCGGTGCACCGGAACCGTAGGCGATCGTCGTCAGGGCAAATTTGGCAACAAAAGCGATGGCAACGATGCCGATATTGGCCTCTCCGGTGCTGAGAAATTCCCGCAGACCGGTGTTGTCCCGAAATGCGACGGGAAACAGGGCGATCGCCGCACCGGAGACCAACCCCGCCAGTCCCATTCGTAACGGCAAACTTAATTTGATAAAACGACGGTTGAAATTGAGGCCGGCAACGATACTGCGGCTGAACAATCCGGAAAACAATCCGGCGATCGCCCCGAGGAGCAACAAAAAAGGAATATCCAGCGCGGAGAAATTGGCTCTCGATGCCACCAGTTCGAGGTTTAAATCCCAGTCGCCACCTCCCAAAAGCCGCGATACTACCGCCCCGACGAAGGAGGCAAGAATGGCAGAACCCAGGGTGAAGCTGGAGACATCGTGCAAAAGTTCCTCAACGACAAACAAAACTCCGGTAATGGGGGCGTTGAACCCGGCAGCCAATCCCGCCGCCGCCCCGGCTGCAATCATCTGACAGCGATAGTCCGGAGAGGTGGGAATCCAACGACTCAAAGCCTCCGCCAGGGACGCGCCGATTTGTAACGTCGGCCCCTGTCGCCCTAACGTCAAACCCGAACCGACGGTCAAAATCGTACTCACCATTTTGACTGCGGCCACCCGCAGGTTCATCGTCATCGGCACGCCAGCGAGCATGGCTTTAACCTGTGCCAGCCCCGTCCCCGAGGCTTCGGGGGCTAGGTATTCGACTAAAATTCCCGCGCCATATCCCCCCACCAGCCCGATCGCTGGGAGAGCTAAGATGGCGGGATGTGCTTGAGATTGGTGAACGCGCCAAGCCCCCAAACTGCCGACTCCCTGCTTGAGCAATACAGCGGCCAATGCAGAAATTAGACCGATGGCGCAGGCTTCGAGAAAGGCAAAACGTTTGGGGGAAAGAAGAGATTCGATAAATCGGCGCGACAGCCACGGCGGACGGAAGTAGGACACGCGCGGTACCGATCGAGTTGAGTAGGATGAGCTTTGTTCCCATCTTAGGACGATCGGGCCGCAATACCTCCAGCATTTTCACGGTTGCAGAGTCCAGGCGCGATCGTCGATCGTCAATTTTGAGGCGAACGACCTGACATTTTCAACCAACTAAAAATTGTATCGATGGTTAACTCTAATTGAATATCCTCTAATACCGAAGGGCGATCGGGACCTTGTAATAGTTCGGGTTGTCGATCTCGTCGGAAGACTAGAATCGATCGATCTGCCGGATCGACTAACCAGCCGAGGGTACAACCATGTTCTAGACAATAGAGAATATTGCCGATTACCCGATTTGAACTTTGTTCTGGAGAAAGGATTTCGATCGTCCAATCTGGGGACAATAAAAAATCGTTGGGAACTTCTCCATCTGCTTCAAAGGGAATCCGCGACCATTTGAAAACAGCAACATCGGGGACAATAGAGCGCGTACCGAAGCTACAGCGAAGTTCGGGAAAAGCATAGGCAATTTTTTGGCTTTCTGCACTTTCGTTGATGCGATTACATAGCTTCAGTTGCAATCGACTATGTTTTCCTTTCGGCATTGGCTTCTGGAGAATTTTGCCGTTGATATATTCGCTGGCGGGTTTAGTTTCGGGGAGTTGCAGAAATGCTTCTAAGCTATATTTTGTTTTGATTTTGTTCTTCATGAATCTTTTAAGTTAGGTGTAAAATATAGACACAGGTGTTTTATAAAAATTAATTTTTGAATATTTATTTCTACTTTAAATAGATGAATATAGAATATTTTAGAAACAATATCTTAACTAAAGAATTAAAGATTTTATCAAAATTGCATATTGTTGCTTTTGCGGCTTCTTGCTGCGAACAATTATTTCCGTTCTATAAAACTTTTTCTAAAATGGAAAATTGGGGCGATCCTCAGATTCCGAGAAAAGCATTAGATACAATTTGGTCGATCGCCAAAGGGGAGTCAGTCGATCTAGATGAAGTTTGGCTTTTAAGCGATCGGTGCTGTAGTCGAGGCATTTGCCCCAGTGATGACGATCGCAATAGTCATTATGAAAGTTCTAGTTTGTTTATCGAAGCCGAACATCTAATTTATTCGATATGTATCATTTTAGACTCTTATACTGAGATAACAGCTTACGATGCTATTTCTATTAGTAATTATGTAGAACGAACACTTGAGTATTACATTAATGATTTTGACGCTTCATTTCAAAAAAAATGTCAAGGATATACATTAAAGGAACAAATAGAAAATTTTCAACATCATCCTCTAGTTGTCAACGAAGTTGCTAAAGAAACCGAAGACCTACAAAAACTGAAGGAAGCCCAAGTTTTAACCCTCGACTTCCTAGAATGGCTTCGTACTTCATCCCGAAAAGAGGGTTGGGTTTTTATAAACTTTCTCAAGGAATCTCGATCGCCTACCGCAACAACCGATCGCCCCTAAAATCACACCCAATTTACAAACTACAAATCCCGATGGGTAAAAGGTTTTGCATCCTTCCCGGCATAAGTTGCCGCAATGTGACCCTCACCAACCACCTTATATTTATAAGTCACCAATCCCTCCAATCCCACTGGGCCGCGAGGGGGCATTTTTTGGGTACTGATGCCCACTTCTGCACCGAAGCCGTATCGGAAACCATCGGAAAAACGAGTCGAACAGTTCTGGAACACCCCCGCCGCATCCACTTGGTTTAAAAAGGTTTCGGCGGTCTGGGCATCTTCGGTAACGATCGCTTCGGTGTGGCGGGAACCGTAGGTACTGATATGTTCGATCGCCTCGTTGAGGGAGTCCACCACTTTAATCGACAGCATCAAATCGTTGTATTCCGTCGCCCAATCCTCTTCAGTTGCCGGGGCAATCTCCACCACTTCTCGGGTCATTTCGTCACCGCAAAGTTGCACGTTCTCGCCTTGCAGGGCCGCTGTTACTCGGGGTAGGAAGTCTGCGGCGACGGCCCGATGCACTAGCAACGTCTCTGTGGCATTACAAGCGGCCGGATACTGAATTTTGGCATCGACGACGATATCCGTCGCTTTTGCTAAATCAGCAGCAGCATCGACGTAGACGTGACAGATGCCATCGGCATGTCCGAGGACGGGAATGCGGGTATTTTCCTGGACGAATTGAACGAAGGAGTTCGACCCCCGAGGGATAATTAAGTCTACGTATTCGTCGAGTTTGAGGAGTTCGAGGATTTCTTCTCGGGTGGTAAGTAGTTGCACCACGTCGGGGGAAATCTCGGTATTTGCCAGTCCTTGGTGAATCGCTTTGACGATCGCCTTACAGGATTCGATCGCTTCTTTTCCCCCTTTGAGAATTACCCCATTTCCGGATTTAATCGCCAAACTCGATATCTGAATCACCGCATCGGGCCGGGCCTCGAAGATGATTCCCAAAACCCCCAGCGGACAGGCAACCCGCTTGAGATTCAACCCCCGATCGAGTTCGCGATCGATTTGCACCGAACCCACCGGGTCGGCTAATTTTCCCACATCTCGCACCCCGGCGATCGCCCCTTTGAGTTTGGTTTCGTCCAGCTTCAGTCGATTGTAGAGGGGTTTGGCGATCCCTTCACCTCGCGATCGTTCGCAATCTGCCCCATTCGCCGCTAAAATATCCGGTGCGGCCGCTTCCAGGGCGATGGAGATCGCTTCGATGGCTTCGTTCTTTGCCTGAGTCGAAAGTACCCCCAATTGGCGGGCGGCGTTGCGGGTTTGGCGGGCGATAGCGGTGAGGGAAGCAAGCTGGGAAACGCTCATGGGTTTAATGGCAACACTTTTGAACTTTATTATTATCATTCAAATTGAAGTCCTTGGATGATAATAAACACAGGACTTACGCGCCGAACGCGCCGAACGGTTGGCAATGATGCGTTACGCTGCGCCAACACATCCAATAGATAAAGGCAAAAGCGAAAGTCCTAAAAGATAGAGAATACAGGTTATTTCTGAAAGCTGATGATAAACGATCGGGTGCTGGTAATTGGTGGAAGCGGACGAATTGGTGACAGTGTTGCCCGAGATTTAGCCGATCGAACTCAGGCTCAAATTACTGTTACCGGACGCAAAAATCGAGCGAATCTTTTCCCTTACCAGTATTTACAACTCGACGTTTCCGATCGCGAAACTTTAAGCGAAGCCATCTCCCAATCTAACCTCGTCATTCACTGTGCCGGCCCATTTCTCGATCGCGATGCTAGCGTCCTCGAAACTTGTATCGAACAAGGCGTTAACTACCTCGATGTTAGTGATAGTCCCGCATTCGTCCGCAAAGCATTAACCTATCGCGATGCCGCAAAAAAAGCAGGGATAACGGCAATTCTCAACAGCGGCATTTTTCCCGGAATTTCTAATAGTATGGTTCGCCAGGGTATCGAACAGCTCGATACAGCCGAAACCGTTCATCTGAGCTATGTTGTCGGGGGTTCTGGGGGGGCAGGCGTTACAATCATGCGAACCACATTCCTGGGCTTGCTAGAGCCATTTCGTGCTTGGATTGACGGACGCTGGCAAACGATTCAACCTTACAGCGATCGGGAAATTATCGAATTTCCAGAACCCTATGGAAAGGTTGGCGTATATTGGTTCGATGTCCCAGAAATTCTCACCCTCCCCGAATCATTTCCCGTCAAAACAGCGATCGCCAAATTTGGTTCGATTCCCGACTACTACAACCGTCTCACCTGGGGAGTTGCCCGTTTTATTCCCAAAAAAATACTCAAAAATCCGGCAACCATCGAGTTTCTATCTCAAGCCAGTTATCGGATGACACAAATGACCGATAAACAGACAGGAATTGGGGTCGCCATTCGCGCTAAAATTGAAGGCACCCAAGCAGGTAAGCCCACCCAAGTTTGCTTGACTCTAACTCATCCGGATACAGCCATTGCCGCTGGGGCAGGAACGGGCAGTATCGCTCAACTGATGCTAAACGGACAATTACAAAAATCGGGAGTTTTTCCGGTGGAGCAAGCCCTCTCTACAGATTTATTTGAAGTGGCGATGTCTAGCCGAGGAATGCATATCGCTCAACAGCTAACCACTCTCGAATCTAAGGAATAGCGATCGATTCTAGCAGTGCTTTTTAATTCATTTAATTCATTAGTACTCTCAATCAAAAAATAATGAAACTTCTACCCTCTAGTTATAAACTGAGATCTGGAATTGCGATTGCCGTTGCTTCAACGATCTTATTGTTAGGCAGTTGTAACAGCTCGAAATCCGATCCCTCTGAAACTTCAGAACGGGAAGTCATTCAATCAGCAACGTCAAATCCCGATCGATCCAAAAATATCGAAAATGCGACCTCACAACCATCAGAGTCTTCAAATACAGAGGAAACTGAGGCAGAAACCTTGGTAGAAGATTCACTTTTGGATGACGATTCAACGGAAGAAGCTGAAATTGTAGAATTGCCGGATTTTGTTGATGAAACAGCTCAAGGTTTAGATCGAAATTCAGAAGAATCTGAGGTCGAGGAAACTCAACCAGAAACTGCCGATGAAACCACCGAACCGGTGGAAACCGAATCGCGATCGATACCGGAGAACAGAACGATCGAAGTCGAAGATTTTGACTTTCAGTTACGTCAAGTTTCTGTAGAAAATGAAATTGTCGATCGGGCCAGTAACAAGCGACTAAGTGCAGAAAATGCCGACGAACCCTCGTCTTATTTATTGGTTGAGTTAGATTTAAAAAATAATAGCGATGAAGTGATGTGGGACTCCGTCCTTTATACACTCGAGTGCGGCGATGGTAACGTCATCGAAAATGCCGCCGATGTGGCGCGAGTCTATCGTTCTAATCAGAATATTAAGATATCCTCGGAAATCCCACCCGGTGGTAAAGGACTCGTTGCCGATGCCTTTCTCGTTCCCGAATATTGCTTGAAATCTGACGGTCTAAACCTGATTGTTTCCCCTGTTGGCAAAGGGAAAGCCACAATTCCTCTGAATTTAGAATAGGCGATGTTTTTCAGGTCAGTTAGCCGATCGATTTTTCACACCATTTCTAACTTCGATCGCATATACCGCGCCGCTTTCACCAAAATCGGATCGATTTCCTCAAACCGATCGTCTCCCAATAACTCCCGCACTTGGGCCGCCCCCTCTGGAAATGATGGTGTATCCCGCGTAAATCCTGCTTCGATCGCTTGTAAGTGAGGCATCTCGATTTGTAACCGAGAGGCGATCGAGTGCAAATACATCTGTTCCCGAAAATCGATCGTGCCATCCGCCGCCGACATCTCGTATCCAAATGCCAGCAACAACAACCTCGCCGACAGCGATAGCGGATTCGACAGGGTGAGTAGCGCCTGGGGATCGAGATAGATATGTTCGCGATCGATTCCCCGAATTGTCAGTTGGGTGAGACGGTAGACCTCTTCATCCTCATCGAGCAACACATCGAGGGTATCGAGCAATCGCGCCTCTTCTTCGGCAACCACCACCTTATCCATCACCATCACCCCCCGCAACACCGCAATCGCTGCTGCGACAAATATAAACAGGGGTCGAATTGTGCGCGGATTTAGGTCTTGTCCCGTAATTTTCGATAATAAATAGACAACCTCAGAGTTTACCTGCCAAGTATTCATGTTTTTATCCAGGGTTCGGAGTTCGGGAAATTGGGTGTGGAGAGAGTCGAGGCACGATCGTCAATCGTCCATTTCGTCCCGTCCTACGCCAAAATGATACCCGTAAGGATCGCAAAACCGATCCAAACATTTTGCCCGAAGATTTCGCCATAGAGAGAGGGGGGTAATTGGGTTGGCATCAACTGCTTGAATTGCCACATCCAAGCGATCGCCGCGATCGTAACCGCAATCCAAAAGCTCCATCCCAGACCCATCACGCTGCCGAGAACCACCAGCATCGCGATCGTCCCAAGAAAAAAGACCCCGACGGCGATCGCCGCGTAATCCCCAAAAAACAGGGCGCTGGAGTTAATCCCAATTCGGCGATCGTCCTCGCGATCGGCCATGGCATAAACCGTATCGAAGCCCAAAGTCCACAAAACCGTCGCCCCCCACAGCCACCATGTCGCCGTTTCGATGCTTCCGGTGACCGCACTCCAGCTAATGAGCACCGCAAACCCCCAGGCGATGGACAACACGAGCTGCGGTACCGGAAAAAAACGCTTGGCGAGGGGATAGCAGATAATCAACGGCACGGCGGCAACGCAAAGGAGAAAACTCAACGTATTGAGATACAGCGCCAAAATTGCCCCACAACCGAGGGCGACCGCCGCCACGACAATCCCCGTCGTCATCGACAAGGCACGGGATGCCAGAGGGCGATTTTGAGTGCGATCGACTTGAGGATCGATATCGCGATCCCACAAATCGTTGACCACGCAACCCGCCGCACTCGTTGCTAGCGATCCCAAAATCACCACCCCTACCAACGGTAGCGGGGGCGTTCCTCGAGCCGCCAAAAATACCGCCCACAGTGCTGGAATCATCAATATCAATCGTCCGGCAGGCTTATCCCACCTCAACAAACGAATAACAGTTTTCCAAATCGGTTCCGATTGCGGCTGACTCAGCATAGTTATTAATGGTTATAGCGGTTATCAATCTGTTGAAGTACAGAGTTTCTGGTTTTCGGGAATGGGGAATGGGGAATGGGGAATAGGAAATAGAATTTGGGTGTACCTCACAAGACTGAGAAGAGGGATAATGGCAAATTATGAAGTAGAGATTTGGGGCAAAGAGGGAATAGGGAATAGGGAATAGGGAATGGACATTGGTAAAAGGTTAAGCAATTTTGCTAGATGTCAAGTTGACAACCTTGAATAGCTATAGCCCCCTTTCCAAATTCCGAATTCGGAAGTTTCCCCCTCACTCATGCACATCCCCATCTGGCATTGTTGCCCGAGAAAGATTCGTCCCCTTCATGTTCGTCAAACTCAAATCCGCCTCAAACAAGTTCGCCCCGGCAAGGTTCGCCCCGGCGAGGTTGGCTTTGGCTAAATTGACTTCGAGCAAATCCGCTTCCTTTAAATTCGCGAAACTCAAATCCGCGCGACTCAAGTCCGTTCGGGCCAGATTTGTTAAGTGCAGGTTGGCTTTTTGGAGATTGGCTTCCTTGAATTTGGCACTGGCAACCAGAGCCCCACTCAAGTTCGCTTCGATCGCACTTGCCCCCGCCAGATACGCTTGCGTCATCACGGCATTACTCAAGTTTGTCTGGTTTAAAATCGCTCGAGTCAACTTCGCACCCCGCAAGTTACAATGACTCAGGTTTGCCCCGGTTAAATCCGCTTTGGTCAAGTCGGCATGGGTGAGATTGACATCCCGCAGATCGGCATTGCGCAAGTTTGCCCCTCGCAGGTTGACCGGTTCGTAAACCCGTTTTTCATAGCGGAGATTGGCCCCCCGCAAACAGGCTCCCCGCAGACAGGCACCGCTGAGATTGGCATTGCGTAAATCGGCTTTACTCAGATTGGCATCGAGTAGGTTTGCCAGGGCGAGATTTGCTTTGCGAAAATCAGACCCTTGCAAATTCGCCCCGTGTAACTCAGCATCCCCCAGATTGATTTGACGCAAGTCCGATTTATATAAATTAATGCCGCTCAATTTGCCATGAGAGAGATTCGCCTTCCCCAGACTCACTCGACTTAAATAGGCAAAAACGAGGCTGGCTGATTGTAAATCGGCACTGTCGAGATTAACCCCCAGCAGTTCGATGCCGTTGAGGTTTGCCCCCCGTAGGTTTACTCCGGCAAAATCGGTTTCGCCCGCTTCATGTCGTTGCCGTAATTCGTTCGCATTCACGATCGATATCAATGAAATTTTAAATTTAAGTTTTACCGTTTTCGAAATTCGGATTGCAGTTAGAGGTCGATCGTTTCCGTCCAATCTAGAGATCGACTATC